>JAAURV010000198.1 GCA_012032065.1 Hyphomicrobiales bacterium | reverse complement strand
ACCCGCCTGCGCCGCAATCCGTCATGGCGCTGTACAGCTTCTCGTCTCGAGCTTTGAGAATGACTTCCTGCACTTGTTTCTCGGTGATGGGGTTGCCGATCTGCACGCTCGAGGACGCGATTTCGGAGGTGTTCGTGTCCATTTCCAGACTCGAGAAGGTCGCGCCGCGCAACCCGTCGCGTCCGGTGCGACCACCGATGGCGACGATGACATCGCCTGCTTTCGCCTCGAGCGGGTTGGCGTTGTCCTTGGAGGCGGGCATCACGCCCAAACAACCGCAGTACACGAGCGGGTTGGCGGTGTACCCGTCATGGTAAACAATCGCGCCGTTGACGGTGGGGATGCCCATTTTATTGCCGTAATCCTCGATGCCCTTGACGACGCCTTCCTGGATGCGCTTCGGGTGCAGCACGCCATCGGGAACGGTTTCCCGCTCGAGGTCCCCGAAACACAAGATGTCCGTGTTCGCAATGGGTTTCGCTCCCATCGCCAGCACGTCGCGGATCACCCCGCCCACGCCCGTGTTCGCCCCGCCGAATGGCTCGAGCGCCGAGGGGTGGTTGTGCGTTTCCACCTTGAACGCCAAGTCGAACGCTTCGTCGAATTCGATCACGCCCGCGTTGTCCACGAACGCCGAACGCACCCAGGGTCTGGCAAGTTCTCGAGTTGCCGCGGCGATGTACGTCTTCAGCAATCCGTTCACCGTGGAACCGTCGCTGCCCTCGATCTTGGCGCGAAAGGTCTTGTGGACGCAGTGCTCGCTCCAGGTCTGCGCGATCATTTCAAGTTCCACGTCGGCAGCGTCCCTGTTTTCACGCTGGTAATAGGCTTGCACGGCTCTCATCTCCGCCAAGTCCAGCGCTAAACGACGCGCCTTGGAAATCTCGAGCAAACCCGCGTCGTCCGCGTCTCGAATCGGGATGCGTTCCACTTCCGCGCCGAAATCGGCAAGCATCTGCGTGGCCCAGGGGCCTGCGAGCACACGAGTGAGGTCGAGAACACGAATATGGGAAAGCGGGCCTGGCATGCTAGTGTTCCGTGGAAGTGCATTTAATCGATGGGAGCGGGGCTTCCGAAGCTGGCTATCACGTCGCCGGCAATCTCGATGCCGTTCTCCGCAGCGGCCAGCTTCTCCGCATAAGGATTCTTCTCGCGCGCGCCGCCCAATGCGAAGGCTGGATCGACCGGGCATCCGATTGCAAGGTGCGACTCGACCGAGAATGGCAGCAGATACAAGCCATGCCGCACATTGCGAAGAAACGCGCGGCCATTCCGCCGCACGTCCTCGACGACGGCGTCTCCGATCCACACGCAGGATATGTTTGCGAGGTCGAGGCCCAGCGCATCGCGATTTGCCTGCCAATCGGCCGCGGGTTCGTTCAACGCCTCGTGCAGCAGTTTTAGGCCCGGATATCCGCATGCCTCCAGCCACCCACACGCCCATGCAATGCGCGCGGCGCCATTCCGCCCGCCAACGGCGCGTGCGGCAAGATTCTCGATCCGCGGGATGGTCATGCGCATTGGCCTCATGATTACCACGGCCACGGGATTAGGCCAGCCATTGCCCAGTTGGTGGACCAGCCGCCGCACCCCATTGCCCGATTGTCATTGGAGCGTCATTAGTGGGCACAATAATAGACGGCGGGCATGTGAGCCCGCTCAAAAAGAAAACCTAACACGGCCCGGGGCATTCCGCTCCGGACACACTCGGAGGATAAGAAAACATGACCAAACGGAATGATTTGACGCCCGCGCAGAAGACGATGCGCGCGGCCTATCTGTCGCGCCGTGCGCTGCTCAAGTCGGCAGTGGCGGCGGGTGCGGTGGGCCTTGCGGCGCCGCTTTACACCAGGAACGCGCTCTCCGCTTCGGGCGAGCTGAACCTGCTCATGTGGTCGGACGAGTTTCCGGGAGATGTGATCCCGAAATTCGAGGCCGCCAGCGGCATCAAAGTGAACCAGACGCCGTTTTCGCAGAACGAGGAGCAGATCAACAAGCTGCAAGCAACGGGAGGCGAAGGCTTCGATCTCTGCCAGCCGACGCGTGACCGCGCGCCACAGTTCAAGGAGCTGGGCGTGCTGGCGCCGTTCGACATGAACAAAGTGAAGAATGCCGGAAACCTGATCCCGTCAATGCTCGAAGGTTCGTCGAGTGTTTGGACCTGGGAAGACGGTCTCTATCACTTGCCGCACTGCTGGGGCTCGGAAGCAATTTCCTGGCGCACGGACCTTTGGAAGGGCGATCCCGCCGCTTTGAGCTATGGCTCGCTGTGGACGGACGATGTGAAAGGCCATGTACAGGGCCGTCCGCACTCGCTCCTCCTCGGCATCGGCCTGTGGATGGACGCGGAGGGCAAGATTCCGTCTAATCGCATGCTTGACGCCTTCAAGGACGAAGAATCCTTCAAGAAGATTTACGACCAGATTCTTCCCCTGGCGATTGAACGCAAGCCCTGGATCAAGCAGTTCTGGGATACCGCCGACAACACCAAATCGGGCCTTCTGGAGAACGACGTGTGGATCGGCCAGACCTGGGATGGCCCGGCGCTGACGCTCAAGAAGGAAGGCAAGCCCGTCTCCTATCAACGCCAAAGGAAGGCGCGATCGCCTGGCTTGACGGCCTGGCGATGATCAAGGCCGCGAAGAACGTCGATCAGATCTACGCGTTCCTCGAATACCTCCAGACTCCGGAAGCGTCCGCCGCGGTCGCCGAAGGCTCGGGCTACAACCCGGTCGTCACCGGCGCCGACGCGCTTCTCTCGGAAGCGGCCAAGAAGAACTTCCAGGAAGCCTATCCGGGCGATGCACTGAAGAACCTCTGGCACCGTCCGCCTGAGCCTTCGTGGTTCGGCGAACTGCGCACCCAGTATGCCGACAAGCTGAAGTCGGCTTGAGTTGGCGTGACTGCGATTGAATGATTTCCAGCCCCGGTTGCAAAGCCGGGGCTGGTTTGCTTTGACGGCTTGATATCGCCGGGGCTTCGATGGAAGCTCCGCAAGAACAATACAAACCCAACTGGGGCAGGGGATGAGCTATGAGCGCGGGCGTTGAACTCGATCACGTGACTGTCAGGTTCGGGCAGTTCACCGCCGTGGACAATGCGAACCTCGATATCAAGAGCGGCGAATTCTTCTCGTTCCTGGGGCCCTCGGGCTGCGGCAAGACCACGATCCTCCGCACTGTATCGGGCTTTCTCGATCCTTCCGAAGGCAAGGTGAAGATCGGCGGCCAGGATATGGCCGGCATTGGCCCCAACCAGCGGCCGACCGCGCTCATCTTCCAGAATCTGGCGCTGTTCCCGCTGATGACCGTGGCCGAGAACATCACTTACGGTTTGCGCGTGCGCGGCGTGGACAAGACTGCCCGCATGAAGAAGGCCGACGAGCTTCTGCATCTGATTGCGCTCCCCGGTCAGGGCAAGAAACTGGTGGGCGAACTCTCGGGCGGCCAGAAGCAGCGCGTTGCCATTGCCCGCGCGCTTGCGGTGCGGCCGAAAGTGCTTTTGCTCGACGAGCCGCTCTCGGCGCTCGATCTGAAACTCCGCCAGCACATGCGCACGGAGCTTCGCTCCATTCAGCGGCAGGTGGGCATCACCTTCATCTACATCACCCACGATCAAGGCGAAGCGCTGACCATGTCGGACCGCGTCGCGGTGATGAGCGATGGCGTCATCGAACAAGTTGGCGACGGCAAGGCGGTTTACGACAGGCCTGAAACCGCTTTCGTCGCTTCGTTCGTCGGCGAGAACAATCCCTTCATGGGCAAGGTCTCGAAAGCCACGAAAGACGGCGTTGCCGTCGATACGGAATTCGGGCCGTTGCGCGGCGGAAATCCCAAGGGGCTGAAGGTGGGCGACCGCGCCATTCTGTTCGTGAGGCCCGAGCTGTTCAAGCTCGGCAAGGGCAGTGCGGGCGCGGCGCTCTCATCGCGGGTGAAGAGCGTCGCCTTCGAAGGCAATATCACCAATCTGTTCTTGAACGGCGCCGCCAAGAAGGACATCGCGCTCTCGATCGGCCGCCACGGCAGCGCCGATATTCCAGGCCAGGGCGAGAAGGCCACGATCAACTACGATCCCTCCTACGCGGTGGCATTGCCGGAAGGGAAGATGGCCCGTGAATAGCCGCTTCTTCGTCTTCCTCGTTCCGCTGGTGGTGATCGCCGCCTTCTGGCTTATGGCGAACCGCGAATCGAAACTCGCGCATGATCCCACGCATAAGAGTTTCTTCGAGCGCAATGGCACGGTGCTTGGCACCGTGTTCATCCTGCTCGTCGCCTTCTGGGCCCTGTTCCTGGTGACGCTGCCTTATCTCTACATGGTGGTCGAGAGTTTCCACCCCCGGCTGCCGCCCTTGAAACGCGGCGGTCCGGAGGATTACCTCACGCTCGAGCAATACAAGTCCTTCTTCGTCCAGCCGTCGGACAACAGCTGGAACACCACCCACTTGTGGGGGTTCTTTTTCACCATCGCCGCCTCTGTCGCGGTGACAGTGTTGAACTTCGCCATCTGCTATCCGCTGGCCTACTACATGGCGCAGGCAGGCAGCATCCAGAAGGTGCGGCTCATCATGCTGGGCTTGATCGTGCCTTACTGGGTGAACGAGATTCTGCGCGCGTTTTCGCTGCGGCTGCTCTTGGCTTCCAAGGGCCTCATCAACCAAATGCTGATGTGGCTCGGGATTACCGACGCGCCCGTCGATTTTCTCGCCAATAACACCGGCCTCTATGTCGGCCTCTCCTACGCCTATCTTCTGGTGATGATCTTCCCGCTCTACAATGCCATCGAAAGCCTCGACAAAAATCAAATCGAGGCGGCGCGTGACCTGGGCGCGCCATGGTGGAAAATCCACCGCGACGTGGTGATCCCTTACGCCAAGCCCGGCATTGCGTCTGGCTGCACCATGGTGTTCATGCTGTCGGCCGGCTCGCTCGCGGCGCCGCTCTTCCTCGGTGGGCCGAACACGCTGTGGTTCACCGCAATCGTCTACGACTTCTTCTTCCAGGCCTTCAACTGGCCGCGGGGCGCGGCTTACGCCTTCATCCTGCTCGCCGCCTGCATCGCCTTCGTCATGCTGATGCTGCGCCTGTTCAAGGTGTCGCTTGGGGAGACGATCCGATGAGCTCGAAGTATGTGATGAAAGGCATGATCGCCTTCTACGTCTTCCTCTTCTTCCTCTATCTTTTCGGGCCTCTCATGGTGATGTCGGTCACCGCCTTCAACACGCCGAACTATCCGCAAGCCTGGCCCTTCGAAGCCTTCACCCTCGATTGGTTCGTGAAGCTCTGGAACCACCGGGCGATGATGGAGGGCCTGTGGAATTCGATCGTCATCGGACTGGGCGTGGTTGCGGTTTCGGTGCCGGTGGGGCTCGCGGCCTCGATTGTCATGGGCCAGATCTATCACCGCGCGCGCGGGCTCTATTATCTCGTCACCGTGTCTCCCGTGCTGACGCCCGGCGTGATCATCGGCATTTCCACCGTGATTTTCTGGAAGGACATGTTCGGCCTGACCGACGTCACCAAAGCCGTTTTCTACAAAGGCATCGTCCTTACGATCCTTGGCCAGTCGAGTTTCATCGCGGCCTATTGCCTGCTGATCATCATGGCCAGGCTGCAGCGCTTCGACCGGGCGCAGGAAGAAGCGGCACTCGATCTTGGCGCATCATACACTCAGGTGTTCTGGCACATCCTGCTGCCCTTCCTGAAGCCGGCGCTGATCTCGGCTTCGGTCATCGCGTTCCTGTCGTCGTTCGAGAACTACAACACCACGACATTCGCCATCCTCGCCGACAAGACGCTGGTGACCGTGCTGGCCGGCGAAGTGCGGCAAGGCACGACGCCGACGCTCTCGGCCCTCGCCGTCATCATCATCGGCATCTCGCTCGCCGGCGCGATCATCTACGAAGTGATGAAACGCCGCGAGGAGGGAGCGGCGGAGAAAGCGAAGGAGCGGGCGAAGCTCGCGGAGCGCATGGAAATTATTCCCGCCGCAGCCTGAACCGCTTGCGCCGCCGCCAAATGCTCTCGCGAGAGCAATCGAAATGCGTGAATCCAGCTAGCGCAACGGGCGCTCAAGTGCGTAGCGGTTGAGTGCGGAAAGTTGCGCTAAATTATTGATTTTCGAGCACCTTATCGGCGATCAGTTGATTCCAA
>JAAURV010000197.1 GCA_012032065.1 Hyphomicrobiales bacterium | reverse complement strand
GATCACCAGCGCCAAGCCACAGACCACGCGCACCCGCCTGCTCGGTGTTGCGATTTCGGGCGATACGCAGCTGCTGCTGGTGGATACGCCGGGCATTTTCAAGCCCAATCGTCGACTCGACCGCGCGATGGTATCGGCCGCATGGGATGGCGCGCAGGGCGCTGACGTGCTGATGCTGCTGATCGATGGCAAAGCTGGCCTTGGCACGAAAGTGACCGACATTGCCGCACGAATCGCTCACCATCCGGCGCGCAAGATCGCGGTTTTCAACAAGGTCGATATTGCCGCGAAGGATAAATTGCTGGTCCATGCCGAGCGACTGAACGATCACACCGCATTTGAAGAATTATTCTTCATCAGCGCTGCTACCGGTGACGGCGTTGCCGAACTGACCGACTGGCTGGTCGCGCAAATGCCGGAAGCGCCATGGCATTTCCCCGAAGATCAGGTGTCCGACCTATCCGAGCGCCTGATGTCGAGCGAAATCGTGCGCGAGAAAATAATGCCTTCGCCGTTGTCCCAGGAGAGCGTCACAGGCTTGCCCGGCGACAACACCGCACCCTCCGGCGCCTGCCACACGGTTTTCGAATCCGGAACCTTAAGCGCCGTCCCTTGCGCCGGAACCAGACCCTGCTCGGCGAAGTAGGCGTTCGGCGATCCCGATGGCGAAAGCAGAATGATGGTCGGGCTGGCGGGTGAAATGGTTTCTCTGTACTTCGCCAGGTGAAGATCATCAAGGCGCGCGCCTTCGAGATTGATCGTACCGTTAAGCGAGGGTGACTCGATCGGCAACCGCTTGGTCCCCGCCAGCACTTGTTCGCGCGGCGCCACGCCGCCGACAACGCTGCCTGGAACGATCGCGCCCGGCTGAGCTGGTTGCTGAGCGGTCTGTTGTTGCTGCACCTGCTGTTGATCGAGCATCGGCGCCACGTAGAAGTACTGCCAGCCGAAAACGATCAGCATCGAAAGAACGATGGCGAGAATGAAGTTCTTGTTGTCGTGTTTCATCAGGTGCTTTTCCGGGAAGCCTCATGTGGCGCGGAATGAAGCCGCTTCAAGGCCGAGACCAGATCGGACTGCAATTCGGTGAAGGGCTTGGCCTTGGCCGAGCCGCGCCCGATCAGAACATAGTCGTGCCCCGGCTCCGCGATCTGGCCGAGGCCAAGCCGTGCCGCCTCCCGCAAGCGCCGCTTGATGCGATTGCGGGTGACCGCGTTGCCCAACTTCTTCGTCACGGTAAATCCGACTCGAATGCCTTCACCTTGCCGCGCTTCCTTGCCTGCACCACCATCGAACCCATGGCGCACGAACGCGCCTTGGCGGCGGCAATGAAGTCCTGCCGGCGCTTGAGGCGTTCCATGTCTCGAGAGTCCGGCCGATCAGGCCGAAAGGCGCTTGCGGCCCTTGGCGCGGCGGCGGGCAATCACATTGCGGCCGCCGACAGTTGCCATGCGCGCGCGAAACCCATGCCGGTTCTTGCGGACGCGTTTCGAGGGCTGGTAGGTGCGCTTCACGTTCTTAACTCCGTCATGGCCCCTCCCTGCGCCAATGTTTTCAATAGCTTACAGTGGCGGAGAAGCGGCTTTAGCTAGCTTCCCTGGGAATTGGCGCGGTGTATGCGGGAAAGTGCTGGAAATGTCAACGAAGGCGGATCACCGGAAGTGGGTAAGCCAGAAATTTGCCATTGTTCCCGATATGGCCTCGCACTAGATTGCAACCATTCAGTTGCGAATCCTCATCAGGCGGAGTGGTGACGTTGGAATTCTGTGAATTGCGAGACCGGTGCGGGCTTAAGCTTGCCGAAGTCGCCGCAGAATTTGGCGAGCAGTTGGATACTGTCTCTCGTTGGGAGAATGGCGAAATTTCGCCGCCAGACCGGATCATGCGGTCGCTCGCTATCATAGCGGATTTTTCGAAGAAGCCGGCTGGATCAGATCGGACAATAGCGGCCTTGGAGCGGCCCAAGATGTCGCCAGGCGCCGCTCCCGCGACTCCAAGGCAGCGGAAATCGCAACTCGGCCAGTTCATGACACCTCCCAGCGTCGCCGAGTTCATGGCCTCGCTGTTCTCGCTTCCGGATGGGGCGGCAATCCGAATTCTCGACGCCGGAGCTGGTCAGGGCGCACTTACCGCCTCGTTCATTGAACGAACGAATAGCCGTCACCGGATGCGCGCTACGGCATTTGAGTTCGACGAGCAAATTCTCGCGGAACTGCGCACCAACCTTGCCGACATCCGAACGCGCACTTGCGCCGAGTGCGAGCTTGTTGAAGGTGATTTCATTGAACATGCGGTGAACCGTATCTGCCTTGGCAAAGGTGAGCGATACACCCACGCCATCCTCAATCCGCCCTACAAGAAGATCGGAAGTGACTCGCGTCACCGCGGCTTGCTGCGGGCGGTGGGGTTGGAAACGGTCAATCTTTATACCGGCTTTGTCGGATTGGCGCTCGAATTGCTCGAACGGGGTGGAGAGCTTGTCGCTATCATTCCGCGCAGTTTCTGCAACGGACCGTACTATCAGCCCTTCCGCCGCTTCGTCTTGCGGCGCGCAGCAATCCGGCACATTCATTTGTTCGACGCCCGCAACAAGGCTTTCAAGGAAGATGGCGTCTTGCAGGAAAACATCATTATCAAGATGGTGCGCGGCGGCGAACAAGGAGCCGTCACCGTCTCAACATCAACCGACGGCAGATTCGCCGACTACGAAGCAATCCAACGCGATTTTGCACGGATTGTCTTCCCTGGCGACCCCGATCAGTTCATCCACATCCCAACCGGAGATGACGATCAAATCCTGGAGCGCGCCAGTTTCGGGCACAGCCTAGCTGATTTGGGGCTGACCGTCTCCACTGGACCGGTCGTGGATTTCCGGCTGCGCGACGATCTGCGGGCCGATCCTGAGCGCGGCACGGTTCCCCTGCTCTATCCCGGCCATTTCAGCACGGGCGGTTTGCAATGGCCCAAACAAGGTTTCAAGAAGCCCAATGCCATTCGCGAAACCCCGGCGACTCGCACTTGGCTCTATCCCAATGGCTTTTACGCGGTGGTACGGCGTTTTTCATCGAAGGAAGAGCGCCGGCGTATTGTCGCCAATGTCATTGACCCGGCGCGATTGCCTTCCGGCATGATCGGGATCGAGAACCACTTGAACGTGTTCCATGCCAAGCGTCAGCCGATTCCTGAAGTGCTGGCCCATGGGTTGGCCTGCTATTTGAACGCCACCGCCGTCGACACCTATTTCCGCCGATTCAACGGCCATACACAGGTCAACGCGACCGATCTTCGTGCGATGCGCTATCCCAGCCGCGAGGCATTGATTGCGCTCGGACAATGGGCGAAGGACCATGCAGTCATCGCACAGGACGAAATCGACGCGCGCGTGCACAGCCTTTGATCGACCATCCCAACATCGCCGATGCCCTTCAAATTCTGGCCGATCTTGGGCTGCCCCGCACACAACGGAACGAGCGGTCTGCGCTCACCCTTCTGGCCTTACTCGATTTGCAGCCGGCCGGGAATGGAAACGCGCCGCCGCCCCGCTCATGGGCATCACGCCAATTATGGATTGGATTCGGACGCACTACGGCAAAGACTATAAACCAAATACACGTGAAACCGTCCGTCGCCAAACAATGCACCAATTCGTGCTCGCCGGCATCGCGCTATACAATCCGGACGACCCTAAGCGCCCGATCAACAGCCCGCGCGCGGTCTATCAAGTATCGCCCCACGCGCTCGCGTTGTTCAGAAGGTACGGAAAATCTGGAAGGTGGCCAAAGCGGCTGGCGGACTACCGGCGAAATGTCCAATCGCTGACGGATCGCTTCGCCCGGGGGCGAGACATGATGCGCATTCCCGTTCAGCTTGCGGACGGCACCGAAATCCGGCTGAGTCCCGGCGAACACAGCACGCTGATTCGCGACATCATTCATGAGTTCGCTCCCCGTTTCGCTCCGGGCAGTGTATTGATCTACGCGGGCGATACCGGCAAGAAAATGGGTTACTTCGACCGCAAGCGGTTGGCGGAGCTTGGGGTGTCGGTCGATCACCACGGCAAAATGCCGGACGTGGTTATCCATGACATAAAGCGAAACTGGCTCTTGTTGATCGAGTCCGTCACCAGCCACGGTCCGGTGAATGGTAAGCGCCATCACGAGCTAGCGGAGCTCTTCGCTGGGTCGTCATCTGGCTTGGTCTATGTTACAGCTTTCCCGACCCGCGCCGTGATGGCGCGTTATCTTGCCGATATCGCATGGGAGTCAGAGGTTTGGGTCGCTGACGCACCGACTCATTTGATCCATTTCAATGGAGTGCGGTTCTTTGGGACCATACTTTTAGTGAACTTTGTTCAATTCAGGCTGAACCCATAATCCATCACCGCCCGTTCACGGCACTACACCGTCCATGAACAGTTCTCACGAGCCGGTGAGGGGTCCTTTCCTATTGCCGCGTTTTAGGTCATGAGTAGGCTAAGTTTAACGCTTGCCCACAGACGGACCATGACACTCGAGATGACCGCCGGACCAGACGCCGGACTTAAGCCACGCCCATCGCCCCTGAAGCGCTGGCTTCCCGCTATCGTCCTTATTGGGGTGATCGCGCTCGCCTACGCCGCGGGGCTCGACCGTTACTTCACCCTCGCGGCGCTGGCCGATCACCGCGACACCTGAAGGTTTCGTACAAAGTCATTGGTTCGTGGCCATTGGCGTCTACATGGCGATCTACATTATCGCCGTGGCGCTCTCGCTCCCAGGCGCCGCCATTCTCTCGATCTCCGGAGGTTTCCTGTTCGGTTGGGCCGTGAGCGCCCCCATGACCGTGATTGCGGCCACGAGCGGCGCTGCCATCATCTTCCAGATCGTCAAAACCTCGCTTGGCGCGGTTGTCGCCGAACGCGCCGGCCCCTTCGTCAAGAAACTCTCCGGCGGCTTCAACCGCGACGCTTTCAACTATCTGCTCTTCCTCCGTCTCGTGCCGGGCTTTCCTTTCTTCGCCGTCAATGCCGTCGCCGGTCTGAGCCGCATGCCGCTCAAGACATTCGTGCTGGCAACCGCCATCGGCATCATTCCCGGTTCCATCGTCTTCGCCTATCTCGGCACCGGCCTCGACAGCATCATCGATGCGCAAAAGGCCGTGTATATGGACTGCATGGCCGCCAATGGCGCTGACGCCTGCAAATTCTCCCTCGATGTCTCGGCCCTCCTCACCCGCGACATTCTGCTCGCCTTCGCGGGCCTTGGGCTGATTTCGCTGCTTCCTGTCTTCCTCAAGCGCCGGAAAAACCAGGCATCTCCCTCATGAATTATGACATCGCAGTGATTGGCGCCGGCTCGGGAGGACTTTCCGTTGCCGCGGCCGCCGCGCAATTCGGCCAGCGGGTCGTTCTGTTCGAGAAAGGGAAGATGGGCGGAGATTGCCTCAACTACGGCTGCGTTCCTTCGAAAGCGCTCATCGCCGCGGCGAAGCACGCCCATGCCATCCGCAAGGCCAAGGACTACGGCATCGCCACGAACGGCGCCAAAGTGGATTTCGCCAAGGTCAATGACTATGTCCACGAGGTGATTGACTCGATTGCCCCGGTCGACTCCCAGGAACGCTTCGAAGGACTGGGCGTCAAAGTCGTCGGTCGTCTTCGAGGCCTTGAGCATCTTCGCAAGGTTTTTCAACTCCTCCTTGCTCATGCTTTCCTTCACCTTGCCGGCGAGGCAGGCGCACGATTTCTTGCTGTCAGCGTCACTGTTGATTTCGCTGAACAACTTGAGCCGGACGCAGTCTTTTTCGATCGATTTTTCCGGCTTCACGCCGCACGAACCGAGCAACAGCGCGCCGCACGCTAAGAGGGCGGCGCTTCTCAATGACAGCATCAATCCTTCTCCCTGAACTGGCGTCAAAGAACCGTCATCGAAATCAACAGGTCGTGCAAGCTGAATTTGTCCGCGGCCACAGACCTTAGCGGCCACAGACCTGGGCGGCCAAAACCCGCGCCATTGTTATAGACTAACGTCGGCGGCGCCCACGAACCCCCGTGGCGTTCAGCGAACCGCGCCAGTCGAAATCGTCAGCCGACCGACTCAATCGTCATGTGGCGGGCCTTGGCGGCGCGCTCGATCGCTTGAGCCCCGCTCATCAGAAACGTCGAGCGCGTTGCGGATGAGCTCGAGGAGGCGGATTTCCGTCATTTCGAG
>JAAURV010000196.1 GCA_012032065.1 Hyphomicrobiales bacterium | reverse complement strand
CGATCGGGGTGGAGGCGGAGAAAACATTTTGAAGCTCACTTTTCCATGACATTGCCGCGCCCAATGCCCAGGCTTCACGGCGCCGAGCGAGGAGACGGTCCGACAAATCCTGAGTTTCATCCGCGGCTGGGGCCGCGAGGCGCCCATGGTGATCCACTGCTGGGCCGGGATCAGCCGCTCGACCGCCAGCGCCTACATGGCACAATGCCTTCTTCACCCGCATGCGGATGAACATGCGCTGGCCGGGGAACTGCGCGATGCCTCGCCTTCCGCCACTCCCAATGCCCTGATGATCGCCTACGCGGATCAACTGCTGGGCCGGGATGGCCGGATGGTGAAGGCCATCCAGTCGATCGGCCGCGGCGAGGACGCCTATGAGGGCGTGCCGTTTGTGTTGCAGGGGAGATAGAGCGGCCCGCTTGTCGCGGGCCGCCCTTCAAAATATTCAGGCGTTCTGCTTGCCCTGCTTCTCGAGCTTGCGGCGTCCCGGCTCGAGGCGCCAGGTCACGCGGCCTACCTCTTCCTCGCCGAGGTAGAGTTGCCGCACCGCGATCTGATGCGCGCGCTTCATGTCTTCCTTGGCGAGCGCCACCAGTAGCCGCATGCGGAAGCGGGCCTTGGCCGGCATCCTGCCGCGGCCCAACAGAATCTTGCCCGATGGCGGCAGCAGAGCGACCGCGACGTTCGTGCGGCGATCGATCGATTCGATCTTGAGATCGCTCTTCATCAGCTCCAGGAAGTTCACCGGCAGTTCGAGCATTACCTTGGCGTCGCGCGGCAGCTTGCCGATCATTTCGATGGCGAAGTCGCGCGGCTCGTCGAATGCGCCGGGCACCAGGAACGGCAAAGCGGCGAAGCCTTCCGGCTGCGCGTCTGGCGCCGGTGCGGGATCCTCGACATTGAAGTTGCGCCAGGTGACATTGTTGTTGTTGCGGATGAAGTTGGTGAAGTTGTTCCAGTCGCCGAAATCCGCGGGCCCGGCGCCGGATCGTTGAGATGATCGAGGAGGCCGACGAAGCAATAGTGGCCGGTCGCCGGAATATCCGCCGAGGACCAGGTCAGCGCATCGGCACAGGTGAGCACCTCGCCCTGGGGAATGACCGGCATGTTGACCGTGCCCACCAGATTCCACAGATCTGGCGTCACCAGCGTCGAGACTTCCGACCAGTAGACCGTGGCAGTGGCGCCGGCCGCGTCGACGGGGCCCTGGTTCAGCGCGCGGACGTAGATGAAATTGTCCTGCCCGCCCTGAACGGTGTAGCCTTCCGAGGCGGAATTCTCCGTGCCGCTTCCCGCACCGAACGAGGCCTGCGGATTGGCGACCGCCACTGGCCGCACGATGATGTCGGGCGATGCCGAAATCGCTCCACCATGCGGTTCGCCGCTATCGCCGACGAAATCGCGCAGGTAGATGTCGGGCGTCAGGCCAACGCTGGAATTCAAAATCGATTGCAGGTCCGGAAGCACGCCCATGGCCGTTGTTTCGGACGCGGCAGGCGGCGTGTTGAGAGCGGGATCGCTCAGCAGCAGCCCGCATCTGCCGCGGGCTGAGCCGGAATTGTTCGAACTCTCGAAAACGCCCTGAACGCACAGCGCCGCCCCGGTCACGATCGGCGAGGCGCTCGAGGTTCCGCCGAAGTTGGAGCGGTAGGCGGTGGTCGATCCCATGGCGTCGGTGGTCGTGGTCTCGACGTTCTGGCCCCAGCCGTAACAATCGATGCGTTCGCCGAATGTCGAGTAGGCCAGGCGTGTGTGGGGCGCCGATGACGTGGAAGCGGCCACGATGATGGCGCCCGAGTCGCGGAAATCGGCGTTGGCGGGATCGCGCCAGAGGATGCGCTGACCGCCGGCATTGGTATAGACGTCGAGATCGACGGCGGGCGTTCCGCCATTGTTGGTGCCGTTGCCGCCAGCCTCGACCACGACGACACCGAGCGCGGTTGCGAGCCGGATCGCCTCGTAGTTGATGTCGAGCACCTCGATCGGGCCATAGGTCGGATCGCCCGCGGCGTTGTCGATGCCGTCGTCTGCAACTCGATCAGCAGAACATCGCCGAAGCTCATGCTCGGGAGCGCGGCCAGGATTGCTCCGGAATAGGAGCTACCGAAAATAGAGGACACGCGCACGGAAGCGACATTGGGCGCGATGCCAACACAGCCCACGGTGTTGTCGGAGGCACAGATCTCGCCCAGCACCGAGGTTCCGTGGCTGCGCCAGAGCAGATTGGTGGAATTGCTTCCGCCGATGAGCGTGGCGCCATGCGCTGTCAGATCCTCATGCGCCAATTCCCAGCCGCCTTCGACATCGACGACGGCCTGGCCCGCGCCATCGCCGCCGGTTACCGTCCAGGCGAAACGGGCATTGATGCCGCCGGGGGCCGCGTCGAGATATCCCTGGTTGACCGCAAGCGGATCGTTGGTGGAATCCACGAGCGGCGGCGGGCCGCCGCGTTCGACTTCAACCGAGCGCAGGCTCGACATGCGCCGGAGCGCCGCGGCGAAGGCGGCGATATCCTCGACCTTCTCGCCCTCGGCGCGAAGAAATTGTCGAAGTTGGCCGGCGCGTAGGTGGGATCGCGCTCGGCGGCGACGCTCTGCAGCTTGCGGATTTCATCGGGTTTCATCGAGGTGATCGCGGGGGTCAGACGCACATCGCCAAATTCGGACACAAGCTTGCGCCACAAGCCAGGCTCGCTCTCCATCAGCGACTTGGCCGCGTCCTTCCGGTCCTTGACCGAAATCTGATCCTGAAAGCGAACAATAACGCGCGGTGATTGAAGTTCGTCCATGGGGGCTCCTTGCGATTGAAACAAACGATGATGCTCCCCGCCCAGAAGCGAACAGGATAACGCTACGTAAATCGAAAGTCTGTGCGCTAGATCACAGACAGCCGGGGCAAAATGTGCATTCAGGCGGCAATTCTCGCCAGCGGCACCTTGATCTAGGATTATAGATTGAAAATAGCTCTGAAATCGCATTCTGAGGCACGTAGACGCGATTCCCGGGCGGTCCCGCTACCCCCAAGCCAAAATCATCCGATGGCCTTCCCAGGCCTCCGGAAGGCCGTGACAAGGATTTTTATCCCAAGATGTGGATGCCTACAACTTCCCGTGGGCATAGTCCCAATAGAGTTCCCGCGCCTTGGCGGCGACTGGACCTGGCTGGAGATTGCGGGTTTCGATACGGGTGATTGGCGAAACCTTGCTGTAGTTGCCGGTGGAGAAAACCTCGTCGGCTTCCAGAAAATCGCGCCAAGGGATGGCGCGTTCGAAAACGGTGACACCTGCGGCGCGGAGCAGCTTGACGATCCTCTGACGGGTGATGCCGTTCAGGAAGGTGCCATTGGGCGCGGGCGTATGGGCGGCGCCATTCTTGACCATCCAGATGTTGGCGGTGGTCAATTCCGAGACGTTGCCCAGGGCATCGAGCATTACCGCGTTGTCGAAGCCTCGCCCCTTGCACTCGCGTAAACCTCTGGCGGAATTGGGATAATGGCAGGCGCCTTGGCATCCGTGGGGGCGAATTCGTAGGATGGGCGGCGGAACGGGCTAAGTGTCACCGAAAAAGCTTTGGGCTTCGGCAGCTGTGCATCGTAGACCGAAACCGAAAACTGGGTCGACTCGGGATCGACATCGACGAAGCCATCGGCCGCCCAGAACATCGGCCGGAGATAGAGCTCGGCTCCCTTCGGGAATTTATCGATGCCCTCGCGGATCAGCTCCTCGATTTCTCCGGCGGGGCGGGATTTGAGCCCGAAGGTCTCGGCCGAATTGACGATGCGCTGGCAGTGCTGGTCGAGGTCCGGGGCCACGCCCTCAAAGGAGCGGGCGCCATCGAACACGCAGGAGCCCAACCAGGGCGCGTGGGTCATGGGGCCCATGAGCATGGGGTTGCCCTCGTGCCATTTGCCTTGGTACCAGGTCCAACTGGTGCCTTGGGTTTCCGTGTGCGCCATGGGTGAACTCCGTTTTGCCGGGAACATAGGACAGCTTGCAGCCAATGTCCTCTCCTGCGAAGCGGGAGAGGAAGGGACCCATTATGCGTCAGCATGATGGGGAGGTGAGGGTGAGTCAGGAAACTTCTTGACACCCCCTCACCTTCCCCATGACGCTTCGCGTCACGGGGCCCCCTCCTCCCCCGCAAAATCGCGGGGGAGGACGTTTGGCCGCGATGCGGCCATTCGCTGAGGAGACATCCCATGAGCGAGAGCGGCAACGACCGGCGGATCGATTATGTCGAGTTGAACGTCGCGGATATCTCCCGGTCGAAGGCGTTTTATGGAAGCGCTTTCGGCTGGACCTTCACCGATTATGGGCCGGAGTATTGCGAGTTCAATGACGGGCGTTTGAAGGGCGGGTTCACCACAACGGCGCCGGTGCGCGCGGGCGGCGGGCCCTTGGTGATCCTCTATGCGGACAAGCTCGAAGAAACGCAGAAGCGCCTCGAGAAGGCCGGCGCGAAAATCGTGAAGCCGATCTTCAGCTTCCCCGGCGGACGGCGGCTGCACTTCGAAGACCCCGACGGGTATGAATTCGCGGTCTGGTCGGCAGCGTAGCGCTGGCGGGCAAAATCAGCGGGAGGCGAACTTCGCTTTTCATCCGTGTACGGATTTATTCGAGAGTCAAATGCACTGAAACCGACGCCTCTGTCCCTGTAATTATCGTGTCTCGCTGGAGGTGGAAGTCCAGCATCATGTCACGGTAACCCCGATAACAGACGCCAAATTTATGCAAATGGTATCATGTCACGGTAACCTGCCAAATTTATGCAAATGGTATCATGTCACGGTAACCTGCGCATGAAATTCGATAGTCCCGATGCGGCATCGTCTAGTTCCAAGGAAAACCCTGATCCAAACCTCTTCTGAAGCCACACCATTGCAGCTTGAATGGCTGCAAGCTGTTCACTGGAGAAAACCTGCGTTCTACGGCGCTTGAAGTCTAGAACGTCGGCGGCGAACCGGGAGTCATCGTCGAACACGCGAAGCGCAGCAAGTGCAGTCATGTCGGCGCTGTCAAATTCGTTCAGACTGATCAACAAGAAACCCGGATAGAAAAAGTGAAAGGCCGGTAAGGATAGAAAAGCCAGAATCGCCGAGGAATCGCCGGGATAATCTCGATATATCGATTCGTAGTTGAGATCTCTCCAACTCTTGCCTCTCAAGTAATTAGCAACGCCTTCTGCTTCGAGATTTCGATACTTCTTGGCAGGAACGATATTGTCGTCACCGGGATATGGGACATCTTGGAAGGCCTTCACCACTTGGTTCTCAATTTTTCGACGCTCCAATGATGACCATTCATTCATCGGGTTGCTCCCCACAACAGTTCTTCACATTTCGCTTGGCTTTTCCAGGCGTCTGCAGCTTGATCTCGGTGGGTTTCGTCACCACCCCGGAAGCACTTCTTGTTGATCCTTTCGCGAGCCCTGCCACAACTGCCGTTCATGATTGCTCTCATGCTCAAGTCACTTGATGTCATTCCTTTTGAGCAGGCTCTGTCCCTCTTACATGAATTATCCACATCATTCTGAAATCTCCGGTGTTCGCGATCATTGCAATCCCCTGGGGGAGGAGGACACGAGCGGCTCATCGCCAAGCCGTACCTGTCAAAGACTCTTTGAACTGGTGAGTTGGGGAAGGGAACCACTCCAGGTCTGCTACTGCCAGGCAACCGGATCCTCTGTTTTCCATCGGGGTCCACATTCATCAACGGACTATTCCCCGCATAGGCATAGATCGCCGGCCCGTCCACGAACCCCAGCGGATCCGGCTGTGTGTACCGCCCCGTTGTCGGATCATAGAACCTGTGCCAGTTGTAGGCGAGGCCTTGTTCGATCAGGAAGTACTGGCCGGGGAAGCGCAGGTTCTGGGTGGCGGTGCCGGCGATAGCGTGCGCCGTGCCGAAGGGTGTCCAGACCGCGTTCCATACCTGGGTCTTTGACGCATTGGTCAAACGGATCGGGCGGGTCAGGTGGTCGGTGTGCACCGCCATCAGAACCGGCGTTGCGGTGTTGACGCCGTCGATCGCCATCACCGGCATACCTTCGAGCCAGATATATTCGCGCACGATCGACCGCGGCGGCCGCAGTGGCGCCCGTGGCTTCGGCGATCAGCTGGCCGTCGAGATCGTAGATGTAATGCGTGGTGCCAACCGGGATCAGCGGCAACATGACGGCCAGCGAGGAGATCTGGTCCATCGCGTTGAACAAGTAGGTGGTCACTACCGTGTCGTCTGCTTTAAGGCGGAAGGACGGTTTAGCTACGAGTCGTTGAGGGCATAGGCTGAGCAGCATCAA
>JAAURV010000195.1 GCA_012032065.1 Hyphomicrobiales bacterium | reverse complement strand
ACGAGCGAAGAATTGCCGCTCCTCGCCGATGTGGCGCTTCTCGAAAGCCTGTGGTGGAAAGCCTATCACGCAGCCGAGGCCGAGCCGCTCGTCGCGGCGTGTCTCAACGCGCTTCCGCCGGAAGAGTTGTTCGATCTGGTTTTCCAGTTTCACCCCAGCCTTGCCGTCATGACGTCGCCATTCGCGGTTGGATCGGTCTGGCAGGCCTGCAAACAGAAAAGCAGTTGGCGTGAACATCTGGACGGCGAAGGCGAACACCTGATTGTCGCGAGGCCACGCGCGGAAGTGCATGTGAAAAAAGTTGGCCCCGCGGCTCATGTGTTTCTCTCGCACCTCATGCAGGGAATGGCGCTCGGACCTGCTTACGAAATCCTCGCGGCGACTCACGCGGATTTCGATCTGAACCACGAACTGAGCGCGCTCATCCAATCGGAAATCATGATCGGCATCGCAGAATGAAAAACCTGATCGCCTCGCTCATCCGCTTGTTTGAACGGACGCCCTATTGGCTTGTGGCGCTTTTGGGCCGCTTCGCGATCGCGGCCGTGTTCTGGAAATCCGGCCGCACGAAAGTCGACGGCTGGAACATCTTCACCGTCAACGACAAGACCGCGTTCCTTTTTCAGGAAGAATACAAGGTTCCGCTTCTGCCGCCGGAGCTTTCGGCACTGATGGCGCAGATCGCGGAACACGTGCTTCCGGTTCTGCTGATCCTCGGCCTCGCCACGCGCTTTTCCGCGCTTGGTTTGCTGGCGATGACTGCCGTGATCCAGTTCTTCGTCTATCCCAACGCCTATGCGCTGCATGCGAGTTGGGCAGCGATCCTCTTGATGCTCATCAAGTTCGGCCCGGGAATGGTCTCGCTCGATCACTGGCTGTCGCGCCGCTAAAGGTTTGCCGCGCAACCGAAGGCAGGCTAGAGAGGGAGCTTCCAAGGAACTCCCCCACCATGAATTTTGCTTCCGACAACGTCTACGGCGTTCACCCCGCAATTCTCCAGGCCTTGAGCGATGCCAACGCGGGCACGGCGGCATCTTACGGATACGACGATCTCACGAAACGCGCGCAAGAAGAGCTTTCGAGAGTCTTCGAAAAGGATGTGAAAGCCTTTCTCGTGACGACCGGTACGGCGGCGAACGGCCTGGCGCTCTCGGCGATTGCGCCTGGCTATGGCGCAGTATTTGCCCATTGCGGTGCGCACGTGTTCGAAGACGAATGCAACAGCCCGGAATTCTTCACCGGCGGCGCCAAGATACTGGGTCTTTCTGGCGGTGACGGAAAGGTTACGCCTGCTTCCATCGGCCATGCTCTGCGAAGCTTCGTGAAGGCAGAGCACGATCCGAAACCAAAGGGTATTTCGATCACCAACGCAACGGAACTCGGCACCGTCTATCGGCCCGGCGAGATCGCAGCGCTTTCGGCATTCGGGCGCGAACGCGGCATGAAACTGCACATGGACGGCGCGCGCTTCGCCAATGCGCTGGCGGCCTCGGGCGCAACGCCCGCCGAACTCACCTGGAAGTCTGGAGTCGACGTGCTTTCCTTCGGCGGCACCAAGAACGGCGCCATGATGCTCGAGGCCGTCATCTTCTTCGATTTGAAACTGGCCGAGGAGTTCGAATACCGGCGCATGCGCGGCGGCCAGCTTGTCTCCAAGAGCCGGTATCTGGCGGCTCAGATGCTGGCCTATCTCGCCGATGGGCTGTGGCTCGGCATGGCGCGAAACGCCAACAAACTGGCGGCACGGCTTGCGAAAGGTTTGTCAGCCAATCCGGCGATCCGCATACCGTTGCCGGTGGAAGCCAACATCATATGGGCCATCATGCCACGATCGCTATTCGGGAAGCTGGTGGCGGCAGGGGTCCGCATCGCGGCGCGGCGGCCACCTGGTCTGATCGAAAGATGCCAGGAAGAGGAAGCCGCGGTGCGGATGGTGACATCCTTCTCCACGCCCGAGGCCGATATCGAGCGCTTCGTTGCTTTGGTGAGCGAGACCCAGCCATGAAGGCATCGGACATTCACGACGCCGTAGTGGAAGCCGAGCAGCGCATCCGTCCTCACGTGGTCGCCACGCCGCTGCGGCATTCCTTTTACTTGTCGCGGCTGACTGGCGCCAATGTGCTGTGCAAACTGGAAAATGTGCAGCTTACCGGTTCCTTCAAGGCGCGCGGCGCCGCCAACAAGATTCTTCAACTGACCGGCTCCGAGCGGAAGCGTGGCGTGGTCACCGCCTCTTCCGGCAATCACGGCACGGCGGTCGCGGCCATCATGGCGCGGCTGGGCGGTTCGTGCGTGGTGTTCGTGCCGGAAACAACACCGCGGGTGAAGCTCGAAGCGATGAAGGCCTTTGGCGCGGAGGTGCGCCAACAGGGAACCGACTCCGGTCTTTGCGAAGCGGCAGCGATCGAATTCGCCAAGACTTCGGGGCTCACCTATGTCTCTCCTTACGACGATCCGGCGGTCATCGCGGGACAGGGAACGATTGGCGCAGAAATCTCGCGGGCCGCTCCCGATGTGGCGATGACCGTTATTGCGGTGGGTGGCGGTGGGCTGACGTCCGGTGTCGCGGGCTACCTGAAAGCCGTGAACCCTCAGGTGAGAATCATCGGCGCTTCGCCCGAGAACGATCACTCGATGCTGCTGTCGGCGCGAGCCGGTCATGCCGTAGTCCACGAAGACGCCAAAGACACTCTCTCGGATGGGACCGCGGGTTCGGTTCAGCCGGGCGCGATCACCATCCCACTCTGCGCCGCGCTAGTCGATGACTGGCCGGCGGCCGGAGAGGTGGAGATCGCGAAGGCCGTTTGCGATTTCCTGGCTTACGAGAACATGGTCATCGAAGGTGCGGCCGGCGTGGCCGTTGCTGCGTTCCTTCGGATCGCCGCCAAGGAGCCGCAGGCCGTCAATGGAAAGACTGTTGCCATCCTGATCTGCGGCGGGCGCATCGATCCGGACAAACTGATAAAGATTCTCAAGCGGAAGAACGGACCGCAATAATGCAAGGCCACCGCGAGCCATGCGCCTCGCAGTGGCTTCGTCATCGCCTCATGTCACTGAAGCTGCCCCCGCGCCGCGCCGCCGGGGAACGGCACATTGTGCACGTTCACATAGAATTGCGACGGGTTGTTGCGGATTGCCGTGAGCGCGGCCGCCGGTGCGGCAATGCAGTTCGCGACCCGGTTCGGGATCGCCGCGTTCACCGGCAGGGCAAAAACAATGCCGCCCGCCTGCCGCCGCCGCCTGCGTGAACATGAGCCGCGGTCGCCGCCACGGGACTTCTCAAAACGATGGAATAGCAAACCTGTGCCGGCAAGGTGATCACCAGGGTGGCTACACCAAAGGCATTGGGATCGCCCGCCACAGGAAGTTCATGGCCGCCCAACAGATGGGCGACATAAACGCGGGTATCTTCGCCGGCACTTGCAAAATTCGCGCTGCAGGCAAGAACAGCAGCGGCACACAAAACACGCAGCTTGGACATCGGGACCTCCTTGGTAGGAAAGAACGCCCCCTCAGGTAAAAGGCTACGCTTGGTAAAACGCATTGTAAAGCGCCGCATCGCGCAATTCCGGATACTCACCAGAGCGTGCGCGCCAACACCCACAGACCCCAGACGATCAGCGCCGCGCCGGTGAACCCGCTGATCCGCCAGCTTGCCGGGATCAGTTTTTCAGCCGCGACATAGAGGGCGAGCCCCACGATCCAGCGCAGTTCCATTACCCCGCCGTAGAACAGCAAACCCATCAAGACCCAGCAGCAGCCGAGACAATAGAAACCATGGGCAAGACCCATGCGCAGGGCTCCCGCAGCGCCTTTTTGCCAGTTGCGCGCGAAATAGAACAGCGGCGACTGGCAGCGGCGGAGGCAGGCGTTCTTGAGCGGCGTGAGCTGGTAGAAGCCGGCGGCCAGCAGCAGCACGCCTCCCAGCCTGGCGCTGGTCAGCGCCATCATGCCGGTCATCGGGATCACATCGCGCACCAGTGTCTGCAGCGCAACCGCGGCGGCGCTGAAAACGGTCCAGATCGCGGCGTAGCCGGATACGAACACGAGAAGCGGCGGCTGCCATTGGCCCTTGGCGGAGAAGTTTCGCCGGATGCCGGCATAGATGAGTATGGCCGCCGCCGCCGATGGCAGCATCATTGCCAGCATCATCGACCACCACATGACGAAGAGCAGCGCCGCATAACCGGCGGGCCAGGCGGTCGCATCCGTCATCATCAGACGATCGCCGCTGGCAAAGGTCAGATACAAACCAAGCGCGGTAACGAAGGCAAGCGAGGACAAAACGATCCAACGCTCGTGCTCGGCGGCGCTTTCAGTGAGCGAGCGGGGGGATCGGCCGCCCGCAAGGATCAACGCACGACACCCTTTCCGGTAATATGGATCATCGCCAGATGGGCGTGGCAGTTCTCGTTTTCCAGTTTGACCGGCCCGGGCGATTTGGACGAGCCGCTGGCGAATTCGGCCTCGGCAAATTCGAAGCCGGCGCGGAGAGCAACCTTCGGGTGATGCGCATTTCCGGACATCGGGTTGCGGATCGCCGTGGTCGAGACTTCAAGCATTCCGTCCACGGATATATGTCCGTCACAGCTCTTCATGTCGGATTTGAAGTCGATCTTCTTGAACACCGGAGGATGCATCTTCTCGATCGTCGAGGCGAAGACCTGGAAGTAAGTGGCGCCGGGTTCGCTGTCCTGTCCCGAAAGTATCGTGAGAAGAGCTTCGCGCTGCTCGGGCGTGGCGCGCTCGTCGATGATCGGCTGAACTTCGCCATGCCCCATGTGGATGGCGCCAGGCCAGGCAAAGGCGCCGGCCCAGTTGAGGCCGTCGAGATTCACCTTGCCGTGGTGGCCCTTCTCGATGTGCATGCCAACAGCTGCGCGGCAGTCGCCATATGTGGGCAGTGCGTTGAATTGGCAGGGGCACCCGTAGGCGCAATTACAAGTCGCGATCTCCGGACCCCGGAGCATCCATTCTGTCATCGCCATCGTCGTTTCCTCGCTGATAGAAGAAATCCGCCCACCGGCATAAATGAGATCATAACATCTTATCCGGCGCCGAGAAAGGTGAGGCGAGCTGACGAGCATACAAGCTTGGCTGCGTGCGGTTTGGCGGTACGGACATGTTCCAATTTATTGAAGTGGCGCGCTTCCTTTTCGGCGGCATGATTCCATGTCGAAGGGAAAGCGCGCTAGCAGCGTGGGCGCCAACTGTGATTCACATCACAGTTTTTGTGGGCGGATTGTGCTACCGTAGCGTAAGCGGGGGCATAGCATAGGAGATAGTGCGATGAGAAACGTGCTGGTTCCACCACTCGCCGCTGCAGCCGTGGCCATTGCGGCATTCCTTCCCCAACAAGTTTCGGCAGCCGTGCCCCCCGTGGACGGCGCCGGAAGGGCCGCGCTCATACAATGCCCCACAACTCTCACGGTGCCGGGCATCTATCACTTCGACAAGATCGTCTTCGTGCTGACCCCCAATTTCCAGATCCAGGCAGTGAACGCGGCTGATCAGCCCGCGCTGAACGCGATTCCGCGCGGCGTGCCGCTCGACATCAAGGTTATCGACAATCCCAGGACCATCGCCAACCTCAAGGCCAAGGTGTTGTCGTTCCTCGGCGCCAGGGTGAACTCGGATACCCTCCCGGGTGTCACGATCACCAACGTCCTCTACGCGACCGCCGTCTGCAACCCGAAGGGCTGGTAGGGCCGAACGAGTAAAAGCGCTCCGCCAGGCCTGTAGGCGTTCATGAGAACAATGCCGCCCCTAACGGGACGGCATTGCAGAATGGATTTGAGTCGCCTGATTATGCGGCCTGCTTGGTCTCGATCACCTTCGCGGCGCCCGCCGGTTTCACGGCAATCATCCGGGGCTTCAAGGCTTCGGGAATTTCGCGCTTGAGCGCGATGTGGAGCAGGCCGTTGTCCATCTCGGCGCCAGTTACTTCGACGTGATCGGCAAGCTGGAAGCGGCGCTCGAAGGCGCGGGACGCGATTCCCTGATGTAGGAACTCGAACTTGCCATCGGTCTTCTCAGCCTTCTTGCCGGAGACATTGAGGGCATTGCCCTTTACCTCAAGAGCGATGTCGACAGGCGCGAAGCCCGCGACCGCCATGGTGATGCGGTACTCGTGCTCGCCAAGGCGCTCGATGTTGTAGGGCGGATAAGCGGGAGCCTCGAGGCCAGCGGCTTCGTCAAGAAGGCGGCCAAGGCGGTCAAAGCCGATCGAGGAACGATAGAGTGGGGTGAGGTCGAACATGAAACATTCTCCTTGAGCAATGTTGGCGTGTTTCCGCCCCGAGCGGGGCCGGTAAGTCGCGTGGTCCCGGTATCC
>JAAURV010000194.1 GCA_012032065.1 Hyphomicrobiales bacterium | reverse complement strand
CTTGACACGCCTCGCCTTCCGCGAAGTCTTGCATCGATGCGGTTTCGACGGCTCCTTCCGTCCAAACACACTTAGGTGGAACGCGCGCGCCAGCACGCCTCAAAAAAGACGAGGCCCTGGTGGAGCTATGCCACGCAGGGCCATTCCGTGCATCTTGCACTTTGTCTTTGGACTTTGACTTTTAACCTGCGCCATAACGGCGCAGCGCAACTACTCCGAGGTATGAATCGCGGCGTTCCGTCACCTCGGTTCCGGCGCCGTAAAATTCTTGTTCGTCGGTGGCATCAGTGTTCGAGACCTCTCGCGTTTCGCGTTGTTTTGATATTTCGCATCGTTCGCGCGAAGGTCAAATCACCATTTATGGCAGCGATGCTCACTCACACGCCGCGAGGCCGGATGTGACAAAAATTTCATTGCCGCTCGCGGCCCATGTAGTTTAGAGATATTCCAATCTAGCAAAAAAGGAGGCCTTGATGAGCAAGAAACCGGTGATGACCACATCGGCGGGAGCACCCATTCCCGACAACCAGAACTCGATCACCGCCGGGGCGCGGGGGCCGGTTCTGCTTCAAGACTATCAGCTCATCGAAAAACTGGCGCATCAGAATCGCGAGCGCATCCCCGAGCGCGTTGTCCACGCCAAGGGCTGGGGTGCCCACGGCACGCTGACCATTACCAACCCCGACATCTCCAAATACACCAAGGCCGCCGCCTTCAAGCCCGGCGCGAAGACCGACATGATCGCGCGCTTCTCCACCGTCGCTGGCGAACTTGGCGCGGCGGACGCCGAGCGCGACGTGCGCGGCTTTGCGCTTAAGTTCTACACCAGCGAAGGCAACTGGGATCTCGTCGGAAACAATACGCCCGTGTTCTTCGTGCGCGATCCGCTCAAGTTCCCGGATTTCATCCACACCCAAAAGCGCCATCCCAAATCCAATCTGCGCTCCGCCACCGCGATGTGGGATTTCTGGTCACTCAGCCCCGAAAGCCTGCATCAGGTGACCATCCTGATGTCGGATCGCGGCTGCCCGGTGGCGCCGATGTTCATGAACGGTTACGGCTCGCACACCTATTCCTTCTGGAATGCCAAGGGCGAGCGGCATTGGGTGAAGTTCCACTTCAAGACCATGCAAGGCCACAAGTTCTTCACCAATGCCGAGTCGGAGAGGGAAATCGGCCGCACCCGCGAGACCTATCAGGAAGCGCTCTTCGGCGCGATCGAGGCCGGCGATTTCCCGAAGTGGAAAGTGCAGATGCAGTTGATGCCGGAGAAGGACGCGGAGAAAACCAGCTACAATCCCTTCGACCTCACCAAGGTCTGGCCGCACAAGGAGTATCCGCCGATCGATGCCGGCGTCATGGAACTCAACCGCAATCCGGATAACTACTTCGCCGAAATCGAGCAGGTGGCGTTCTCGCCTTCCAACATCGTGCCGGGCATCTCGTGGTCGCCCGACAAGATGCTGCAGGCGCGCATCTTCTCTTATGCCGATGCACACCGCTACCGCCTCGGCACGCATTACGAGTCGCTTCCCGTCAACATGCCGAAATGCCCGGTGCATCACTATCACAAGGACGGCCAGATGAATGCCTACGGCGGCATCCGCACCGGCAATCCGGATGTGTTCTACGAGCCGAATTCGTTCAACGGCCCGGTGGAGGACAAGACGGCCATCGAGCCGCCGCTTGGCATCTCGGGCGATGCCGCGCGCTACAATCATCGCGACGGCAACGACGACTATGTGCAGGTGCGCGCGCTGTTCAACCTGTTCGACGCCGGGCAGAAGCAGCGGCTCTTCAACAACGTCGCCGATGCCATGGGCCCCAATCTGCCGAAGGAGATTCTCGAGCGGCAGCTTGGGCACTTCGACAAGGTGCATCCCGACTACGCAAAAGGTGTTCGTGCCGCGCTTGCCGCCAAGTCCGCAACGAAGGTGGCCGCGGAGTAACGATGCCGGCAACTCAATTGAGGGCAGGCCTTCGCGGCCTGCCCTTTTCAGTTTCAGTCGTCGCTCAGCAGCGATTTGTGAATGACCGCTCCGGCAACGGCGCCAATGATCGGAGCCACCCAGAACAGCCAAAGCTGTTGAATGGCCCATCCGCCCGCAAATAGCGCAACACCCGTGGAGCGCGCGGGATTGACCGATGTATTGGTCACCGGGATCGAGATCAGGTGGATCAGCGTCAACGCCAAACCGATGGCGATAGGCGCGAAGCCTGCCGGCACGGATTTCCCCGTCGCTCCTAAAATCACGATCAGGAAGAAGGCCGTGAGCACCACTTCCGCCACAAGCGCGGCCATCAGCGAGTATCCGCCCGGAGAGTGTTCGCCGTAGCCGTTCGACGCAAAACGCCGGCGGTGGAGAAGTCGGCTTTGCCGGAGGCAATGAGATAAAGAACGAATGCTCCAGCCACGGCGCCAATGACCTGCGCCACGACATATCCCGGAAGCTCGCTCCACGAGAATCGCCCGGCTGCCGCAAGGCCAACCGAAACCGCTGGATTGAAGTGCCCGCCGGAGATTCCTCCGACGGCATAGGCCATGGTCAGCACCGTCAGGCCGAATGCGAGCGACACGCCCATTAACCCAATCCCGACCTGTGGAAATGCGGCCGCAAGAACGGCGCTGCCGCACCCGCCCAAAACCAGCCAAAATGTGCCGAAGAACTCGGCTGCGAGCTTTTTCATGATGTCCCCCGTTTCCGGGATTCGACTCCGAATCCCTGGCCGGACGGTAACGTGGCGAGGATGCCGGTTGCAAGAGCAGCGGTCAAAGTAGCTACCGGTCAACTTTAACCTTTTGAGTGATTTGACTTTCCGCCCCGAAACCCCTATTTCCCGGCCAGTTTCGCGCCCCCGCATGTGGCGACTTCGCCCGGGCGCTTCGCAACATCCAATTCGCCAGAACGGTTTTTCGCATACCCATGAATTTTTCCGAGCTCGGTTTGAGCGCCAAGGTTCTCGAAGCCGTTGCGGCAGCGGGCTACACAACGCCGACGGCCATTCAGGCCCAGGCCATTCCCCCTGCCCTTACCCGCACCGATGTGCTGGGACTTGCGCAAACCGGATCGGGCAAGACCGCCGCTTTCGTGCTTCCGATGCTCACGATGCTCGAGAAGGGCCGTGCCCGCGCGCGCATGCCGCGCACACTCATTCTCGAGCCCACGCGCGAGCTTGCCGCGCAAGTGCAGGAAGCCTTCGAAACGCTGGGCAAATTGCACAATCTTTCGGTGGCGCTTCTGATCGGCGGCGTTGCCTTCGAACCGCAGGCCGTGAAGATCGACCGCGGCGCCGATGTGGTGATCGCAACGCCCGGCCGCCTGCTCGATCACTTCGAACGCGGCCGCCTCTTGCTCACCGGCATCGAGATGCTGGTCATCGACGAAGCCGACCGCATGCTCGACATGGGCTTCATTCCCGACATCGAGCGCATCTGCAAACTCTTGCCATTCACCCGGCAGACGTTGTTTTTCTCCGCCACCATGCCGCCGGAAATCCAGCGCATCACTTCGCAGTTCCTGCATAATCCGGCGCGCATCGAGGCCACGCGCGCCTCCTCGACAGTGGAAACCACCGAGCAGCACCTGGTCAGCGCGCCGCACGATCCGAAACTGAAGCGCGATGCCCTGCGCCGGCTCTTGCGCACGCAAGCGAACGTCAAGAACGGCATCGTCTTCGCCAACCGCAAGACGACGGTGGCGCTGCTCGAGAAATCTCTCAGCAGGCATGGCTTCAGCGCAGGCGCGCTCCATGGCGACATGGATCAATCGGCGCGCCTCAAGATGCTCGCCGCCTTTCGCAACAACGAGGTCACCTACCTCATCGCCTCGGATGTGGCGGCCCGCGGCCTCGACATTCCGGATGTGTCGCATGTCTTCAACTACGACGTCCCGATTCATGCCGAGGACTATGTGCACCGCATCGGCCGCACCGGGCGCGCGGGCCGCGAAGGCCATGCCTTCACCATGGCCTGCCGCGAGGATTCGAAGTATGTGAGAGCGATCGAGGCTCTCATCAAGAAGGACATCGAATGGTTCGACATCGGCGGTGGAAGCGCTCCGCAGGCCGATGAGGCAGAAGCGCCCGCTCGCGAGCGTCAGCCGCGCCGCCGGCAACGAGGTGCTAAATCCGCCGAAAGGCCGCCCCGCGCCGAAGCCGCACCGAAGCCGGAACGCAGTCCGCGCGCCGAAGCCAAGCCGAAAGCCGAACACGCGCCGCGCCGCGAACGGGCGGCACCCTCCCGCCCCCTTCCCGATGCTCCCGAGAGCGGCGGATTCCATCAGGGGAACATGCCCGCCTTCCTCGCAAGGCCGGTGAGAGCGCAGTAGGCGGGGGCCCGCGGGGCTTGCTGACGATCGTCCGTAGGGGCGGATCACTTCTCTCCCCCAACTTGTTGGGGGAGTGCCGCCGCAGGGGGCGGAGGGGGTGTCTGCACAAGCTCGATCCTTGAAAGGTCCCGTACCTCGATCAACACCCCTCCCCGCCTCCGGCGGTACTCCCCCACGCTTTCGGCGCGAGGGAGAAAATTTATCAGCCTACGGATCATTTTCCACTCGTTCCACCATTCTCGCTCCCTCCTCCAATTGGCCATCCCGGCGAAAGCCGGACGGCAACGCCCGCTGCCTTCGACCTTGACACACATAGTAATATTGCTATAATTGCCCCATGCTGCGCGGCGCCAGGTCCCTTAAGCCATGTGATTTTGTCGGACCGGCGCGTAAAGAACTATCCGTTATGCCCGATGCGGTTCGCGTCAAGGTGGGCCATTCTCTTTTTCTCGCGCAGCGCGGCGAAGAAGCGCAAGACGCCAAGCCTTTGAAAGGTTTTGGCGGCCGAGGCGTCTTGGAAATCATCGCGGATCACGATGGCAGCACCTATCGCGCCGTCTATACGGTGCGTTTCGCCGGCGCCATCTATGTGCTGCACGCGTTCCAGAAGAAGTCGAAGACAGGCATCGCCACACCGAAGCACACCATGGACCTCATTGCCGCTCGCCTGAAGGACGCAGAAATAATCCATCGCCACAGAATATCTCGAGGAGAGAAATCATGAAGAAGCTTCCATCTCACGAAACCGGCAGCGGCAATGTCTTCGCCGATCTTGGCCTGCCAGACGCGCAAGAGCTTCTGCTCAAGTCAGAGATCGTCGCGGAGTTGGCGAGGCTTCTCAAGGCAAAGAAGCTGAGCCAGGCGAAAGCTGCCGCGCTCGTTGGGGTGGCGCAGCCCGATCTCTCCAACCTCTTGGGCGGCAAGTTGCGCGGTTTCTCGGTCGAACGCCTGCTCCACATGATCGCAGCACTTGGCCGCGACATCGAGATCGTGGTGAAGCCGGCGAAGCGATCGAAAGAGCAAGGCGGCATCCGCTTCAGGCGGGCAGCGGCTTGAGTCTGGCGCACTGTCAACGGAACTCCTCTCACCGAAACTCCCGTCAAGGTGTTGCCGCCTTCCTCATCAGCCGCGCCAATGGTGTTTTGGTATCGTCCATCCTATCAAGGTCGAGTTGACCAGAATTGGCAATTCCAACAAAGTCAGAACAGAAAGAACTTTTGTCCTGTTTTTTTTCGATTGTCTGTTTCACTAATTCGAAGCCAGCCTTATCCAAGCTGTCTTTCTCAATCGCTGACAACCCGCCAGACGCCTCGAGTGTCGCCACGATAGCAAGATGGAACTTCCGGTTCCTCTCGTTCCATTGGCGAGCGGCGTCGAGCAATTCCGAATTGGCCTCAACGTTCTTGTTACAGTAAGCAGCAACTCCGGGAACAAATACGCTTGCCTTTATTAGAGAAAGAGCTTCGTCTTTGGGGGTCTTTGAAGGGAGTTGCAGCTTGTTCTCGCCGACGTTTTAGCACTCACCGAATATGGATGTCTTCAAATCGCCTTGCTGGGTTGTTTTATAGAACTTTGAATTTAACAGATCCAAGACGATGACTTGCGTGTCGGCCGGGTGCCTACTCTGCCGAAGGAATCCTATGACGGCGTCCGGTGTTTCAATGAGGCTGCGATACCGAAAACAGCATTACCGTGACATGATATCAATTTACTTTTCTCTCTCATGTTCATCCAGACAGCTTCAAAGCCCCTTCCTTCGGCTGAACTCCGAAGGAGCGTGACAAGATGGGTTTTGACGGGATGTCGCGCCGTCTGGCGGCCCTTACGGGTGGATTGAAGAATTTTCTCAAATACCTCTTGACATGCCTTCCTCTGTTATGTTCTTGTATTGTTCTTAGCGAGAGGATCCCGTATGGACTGGGAGTTGGCAATGACACGGAACCGGGATGCACTGATGCGCATCGTGGCCACGCTGTTTGCCATGCTCGGGCTATCGGAAGGCGTGGTGATCGACCGGATTCCGCGTGCGCTGCACACCGCCATCCTGC
>JAAURV010000193.1 GCA_012032065.1 Hyphomicrobiales bacterium | reverse complement strand
TGATCGCTTTCAGCAAGTTCGCGAGATCGGAGCCGCTGTGAGGCGTCGCAAGGAATGCCACGCCACGAACGTTCTCGAGGAAATCGCCATGCCGCTTGCTGGCCGCGCTTTGATCGTGTGCGTCGAGCAGCGCCTGCTTGACGACCAGCCCGCCAAGACTGTGGCAAATGAAGACGATTGGCGCGTTGCGCAGGCGATTGTCGGCGATGAGGCGCGAGAGGATGTTGCCCGCCCTGTCGGGAATCGACATGGCTTTCCCGAGCCATGCCGACGGCGAGGCATCGTAATCGAGTGCATAGACACCGAGACCCTCGATCGCCTTCGAGAGATGCCACGGCCAATAATTGTCATCATTACCGTCGAACGCCCAGGTTCCCCGAGCATCGCCGCCCAAGCCATGGACAAAAACCACGTTGAGCTTCCGCTCTCCGTCAGGTTCCGCGATGGGGATGAGGTCCGCCATCCAACGCTGTCCTCCCGCCTTGAGGTCAACCTTACGTCAAAATGAAGTTGCTGGAAATGGCCGTGGCGAAGCAGCGGCACACAATTCGTGACTGTCGCCGTTCTTGCGGGGAGTGCCCGCGAGCATCGCCAAAAAGCGAAAGGACCTCTCGGTCACGCGTGCCGCGTGACAGCTCTCCAGAGGGCGCGGAGTTTGATGACTTCCTCTCCCTTCCCATCATGCTCCGCATGATGGGTCCTTCCTCTCCCGCTGCGCGGGCGAGGACGTTCAACCTCTTTCGTTCATCAGCATCGCCCCAATCTCGGCTTCGGCGACTTTCTTGCCGTCGACGTGGGCTTCGGCCCAGTATTTCCAGACGGGGGGGCGTTTGTTGGTGAGCTTGACGTGGAAGTGCACTGTGTCTCCGGGCACCACAGGCTTCCTGAAGCGCGCCTTGTCGATCGACATGAAGAACACGAGCTTGCCGGCGTGTTCCTCGCCCACGTGATCGAGGACGACGGCGCCCGCGGTTTGGGCCATGGCCTCGATGAGCAGAACGCCGGGCATCACGGGTTTGCCCGGGAAATGGCCCTGGAAGAACGGCTCGTTGATGGTGACGTTCTTGATGCCGGTGCCGCTCTCCTCGCCATCGATGCCTACGAGCTTGTCGATCAGCAGAAAGGGGTAGCGGTGCGGCAAGAGCTTCATGATCCGCGCGATGTCGGCGGATTTGAGCGTCTTGGCCGGCGCCTCGTCCGCCATTGGTGAAATCAGAAGCGGGTGCCGATCGAGAAACGGAACCATTCCGTTTCGTCGTATTTGGCCTTGAGGAGCGGATAGGACGCATCGACGCGGAGCGGCCCGAACGGTGACTGCCAGATGAGTCCGGCGCCAACCGCGAGGCGGAAATCGGTGGTGTCGAACACGGTGCAGCCGGTGGCGAACGTACATCCCGCAACCCCGGCCGCCACGGTGTCTTCCGGCGCATTGAACACCGTGCCGAAATCGGTGAAGGCAGCGCCCTCGATGCCCCATTCGTCCGGCAGTCCCACGGGGAACGTCAGTTCGACGGTGCCGATGGCATAGGTCTGGCCTCCAATGGCGTCGGTCCCGCCATCGTTGCCGATCTGGCGCGGGCCAACGCCCGATTTGGCGAAGCCGCGGAAGCTGTCGGCGCCCTTGTAGAAACGGTCCTGGATCGGAACGTTGTCGCTGCCGAAGCCTTCGATATGGCCGGCATTGGCCTCGAGTTTCAAAACCACGTCTTCTTCGTAGACCGGCAAAAAGTAGAAGGCGTGGCCCTCGAGCCTGCCGTAGTACACATCGCCGCCGAGCCCCGCGATTTCCGAATCGATCTGGCCGCGGAAACCCGTCGTTGGCTTCGTCGGGCTGTCGAGATCGTCCCAGGTATATGTGGTTCCGAAAGCCGACTTGATGGTCGAGCCTTCCGACGCGATGATGGCAGGCGAGGCTTCGGTCACGTCGATGCCTTTGATCTTGCGGTAGGCCAGAGCGTATTTGAAGTTCAAGGTCGAATATTCATCGAGCCGGAAACCGGCGCGCAGCGCGCCGCCGATCTGCTCGCTCTTGTAGGACGAGATGCTGGTGTTGTCGGTGAGCGTTGCGAAGAGATCGATGCCGGCCGAGATCGGCATGCCCAGGAAGTAAGGTTCGGTGAAGCTGAAATCGACCGACTGGCGCTTGAAACTCGCGGTCGTGTTGAGCTTCAGGAACTGGCCGCGGCCCAAGAGGTTTCGTTCGGTGAGTTCGACCGAGCCCACAATCGCTTCCGTCGAGGAATAGCCGGCGGAGAAGCTGATCGAGCCCGTGGATTTCTCCACCACTTCGACGACCAGCACGATCTTGTCCGGCGCGGAACCGGGGTCCTCGCGGAAATCGATCTTCTCGAAAAAGTCGAGTGCCGTCAGACGGCGGCGGGCGCGATCAACCAGCACGCGGTTATAGGCGTCGCCTTCGAAGAGGCGGAGTTCGCGGCGGATCACTTCGTCGAGCGTGCGTGTATTGCCCACGATATCGATGCGCTCGATATAGCTGCGCGTGCCTTCCGAGAGATTGTAGACGATGTTGAGGCTGGCATCGGCCTCGTTGCGTTGGATGTCGGGCTCGACCTTGGCGAAGACGAAGCCCTGCTTGGCTGCCTCGAGCGTCAGGTTCTCGACGGTCTTGTCGACCTTGCTCGCATCGTAGTCGTCGCCGACGCCGGTCTTGACGCCGTTCTTCAACTTGTCGGGATCGAGATTGGTTTCGCCGATGTTCACCGCCACGTCGGCAATGCGGTAGCGCGGCCCTTCTTCCACCGTCATGGTGATGATGAATTCATCGCCGCCATCGGCGAGGCGCGCATCGGCGGACAGCACTTTCACATCGGCAAAGCCGTTCTTCAGGTAATGGCGGCGCACCAATTCCTTGTCGTATTCGAGACGGTCGGGATCGTACGTTGTCGATTTGGTGAAGAAGCGCCACCAGGCGGCTTCCTTCGTCACCATCACGCCCCGCAGGTCGCCATCGCTGAAGGCCTCGTTGCCGGTGAATTCGATCGAGCCAACCTTGGTTTCCGAGCCCTCGGTGATCTCGAAGACGAGGTCGACGCGGTTCTGCGGAAGGCGGATGATCTTCGGCGCCACGCGCACCGAGTAGAAGCCGGTGCGCTGGTAAAGCGCCAGGATGCGGCGGGTATCGCTTTGGGCCTTGGCGCGGGTGAAGACGATGCGCTCGCGCAGTTCGACTTCCTTGGCAAGGTCGTCGTCATTGATCTCGCTGTTGCCTTCGAAGTTCACCCGGTTGACGATCGGGTTTTCTTCGACCCGCACAATCAGCGTGCTGCCGCGGCGGAAAATCTGCACGTCGGAGAAGAGGCCGGTCTGGAACAGGGTCTTGACCGACTCGTCGATGGCCACGGGATCGAACGGGTCGCCGCGGTTGATCTGGAGATAGGAAAGTACGGTATCGGGCTCGACCCGCTGGTTGCCTTCGACCACGATCTGGCCGACCGTTTGGGCATAGGCTTGCGGACTGCTGCCGGAAGGCCCGGCAAAGGGTGCGACAGCAAGCAAAAAAGACCCAAGATACAGGCGAACGCAAACCGGTAACGCATTAAAAAACCAGTCTCTCTTTGCTTGATCGTCCCACCAGAATCCCCTCCGGTTTGGCGTCTTTTAGACCACTTCCGCCGCTTTGCAAACCAAACATGGCCTAACTAAGGTTCAGCCCCCGAAGTACGACGACAACCCCTTGATTACATCGTTGCCGTTGCCAAGAAGCATCAGCATGAGAACCAGAGAGAATCCGATGCGGAACCCCCACTCCTGCGCCACCGGGCCCAGTGGCTTTCCGCGCACGGCCTCGATGGCGTAGTAGACGAGATGTCCCCCATCCAGCATAGGAATCGGAAATAAGTTAATTAATCCGATACTGACCGAGAGGAAGGCGACTACGGCCACGAATTGCAGCACACCTGCGGAGGCCGCATCGCCCGCGGCCTTGGCCATCGAGCCGATGCCGCCGATCTGCTTCACGTCCTCCTGGCCCTGGAACAATTTGCCGAGAAATTTGAACGTCGTCGAAATGATGAACCAGGTGCGCTCGGCCCCCTTGGCCACGGCGTCAACCGGCGAAAGGCGTTCGTAAGTGATGCCCTCGGCGCCGATCTTGTCGCGGATGCCGAGGAGGCCCACTTTCAACTTTCCTCCAAAGCCATCCGACTCCTCGCGAATCTCGGGCGCGACTTGCACGGTGATGAGCTGGCCGCTGCGGTCGAGAACGATGGACATCTGCTCGCCGCCGCGGAACCACACCGCGTTCTGGATGTCGTTGAATGACTTGATTTCGCGCCCGTCGATCGCGCGCACGTAGTCGCCAACCTGGAAGCCGGCTTTCTCAGCCACGCTTCCAGCGACGATCTCATCCACACGCGGCTCGCTGTAAGGCACGCCAAACGTGCTGTAGGCAGTCGCAAAGATCGCGATGGCGAGCAGGAAATTGGCGATCGGCCCCGCAGCCACGACGGCGGCGCGCTGCCACACCGGCTTAGCGTGAAAGTTTCCAGGCGGGAGCTTCGATCTGTCGTCCACCGTCTGCGGCATACTCGCCACGTTGGCGTCGCCCGCGAACTTCACGTAGCCGCCGAGCGGTATCCAGCAGATCTTCCAGCGCGTGCCCTTGCGGTCGACCCAGCCCACGATCTCCTTGCCGAAGCCAATGGCGAAAGCCTCGACATCGACCTTGCACCAGCGCGCGACGAGGAAGTGTCCAAGCTCGTGGATGAACACGATGACCACCAACGCCACCAGGAACGGAATGGCGTACAGCAGAAACGAATTCACCGGCACAAACAGTAAGTCGAGAAAGCCCATCAATCCACCTATCGTCCGTCGGTTTTCGCGGCCATCCCGGCGCGGGCTGGGCCTCTGAGGCACCGTCCTCGCAAGGCCCGTGCCACGGAGGCCCGTTTATTTACCATCGATTAACCACGACACCTACGATTTGCGACAGAATTTCGGCGAAACATGGTTACCAGACGAGAACGCCCATTGCCGCCTCGGGTGTGCCTGCCCTCAGGCTCCCCAGCACCGCCGCCGCCATGGCGACGGCCACCAGACCGTCGATGCGGTCGATCACGCCGCCATGTCCCGGAATGAGATGGCCAGTGTCCTTCACCCCATATTGGCGCTTCATCGCCGATTTGAAAAGATCGCCCGCCTGCTCGACGATGGCGAGGACGAGGGCAACTAGAGCGAGCGCCGCAGGCGCGCCCCACACCTGTCAATGCCCGTTAAAAGCAGCGAAGCAGCCGCAGCTCCGGCCATGGCGCCGCCTAGGCCTGCCCAGGTTTTTTCGGAGAGATCGCCGGAGCGAGCTTCGGTCCGCCGATCAATCTTCCGGCGAAATAGGCGAACGTATCCGCGGACCAGACGATTACCATGACCCACAACACGGCCCAGACGCCCAAGGCTCCGCCATCGCGCAATACGACAAGGGCAAGGGCTGACAAACCAGCATAAGGAATTCCGCTGATGGACCAGAGGGAGAGCGGAGTGTTTTCAACCCTTGCGGCCATGGCGCCGGCAAGCGTGAGCAGGAGGACTGCGACGATGGCGGCCATGGCGCCCGAGTCCTGGGGAATGATCGCACCGGCAATGCCCGCCGCGGCGTGAAGTGCAAACTGTAAGGGACTGCCGCGATGAACCATGACGGTCCACTCATGGGCCATCAGAACGGCAAGGAGGGCGGCCATCAGATGAAACCATCCGCCCCCTGCCCACACATCGAGAAGCACGAATGGAACCAGGGCAGCCGCGGATGCGGCGCGAACGCCGAGGTCGCCCCATTTGACTGGCTCAGCCTTATCCGCCGTCACGCCGTCTGCGCCTTGACGCCGCCGAAGCGCCGGTCGCGCGCGCCATACTCGTCGACGGCGCGCTTCAACAGATCGCGGTTGAAGTCGGGCCAGAACTCGGGGAGGAACACGAATTCCGCATAGGCATTCTGCCAGAGCAGGAAGTTGGAAATGCGCTGCTCGCCGCCGGTCCGGATCAGGAGATCGGGATCCGGGATGCCCTGCGTATCGAGGTGCGCGGCGACAACGGCATTGTCGATCCGGTCAAGCGCCAGCTCGCCGCTCTTGACGCGCGCGGCGATTTCCCTTGCAGCGCGCACCAATTCGTCACGGCCGCCATAGTTGAAGGCGACGATCAATTTGAGCCCGGAGTTTTCGGCAGTCAGCCGCTCGGCATCCTCGAAGAGCGATACGAGCGATGGCTCTAGCCCTTCGCGTTCGCCGATCACCATGATCTTGACGTTGGACTGATGAAGCTCCGCCACGTCCTGGCGAATGAACCGGCGCAGCAGCTCCATCAGAAACTGGATTTCCGATGCAGGGCGCGACCAGTTCTCGGAACTGAAACTGTAGATGGTGAGATACTCGATGCC
>JAAURV010000192.1 GCA_012032065.1 Hyphomicrobiales bacterium | reverse complement strand
CGGCCCGGCACCGAGCCGGTGGCGGGGCGCGAGAACATCGTGCTGGACGGCGGAGCTGCCGGCGCCCGCTTCCGGCGGGATTCCCGGGGCCGTGCCGGCGAGTTCCCCGGGCTTGTATTGACGGGCCTTCCGGCCCATTTTTTCCCGATCGCCAGAGCGGAGAGCACCCATGCGCGCGGAGACGCAGGCCGTCGTCGATTCGATCAACCAGTGCCTGGATCTGGTCCGGAGGCATCTTTGACTGGGATGCCGCCCAGAAACGCCTGGCCGAACTGAACGCCAAGGCCGAAGACCCCGCGATCTGGAACGATCCGCAGAAAGCCCAGGACCTGATGCGGAAGCGCCAGGATTTGGATCAGCGAATTTCAGCGGTGCTGCGGCTTGAAGGTGCCATCGACGAGAACACGCAGCTGATCGAGTTGGGCGAAGCCGAGGGCGACGCCGGGATTGTGAAGGATGCAGAGAAGGCGCTGGCGAAACTGCACGGCGAAGTGGCGGAACGCGAACTCGATACATTGCTCTCGGGCGAGGCTGACGGCAACGACAGTTATCTGCAGATCAATGCCGGCGCCGGCGGAACCGAAAGCCAGGACTGGGCCTCGATGCTGATGCGCATGTATATCCGCTGGGCCAACAAGTCCGGCTACAAGGTGGAAGTGCTGGACGAGCACGCAGGCGAAGAGGCCGGCATCAAGTCATGCACGCTGCAGATCAGCGGCCAGAACGCCTATGGCAAGCTCAAGACGGAATCGGGCGTGCACCGTTTGGTGCGCATCTCGCCCTACGATTCCAATGCGCGCCGGCACACGTCCTTTGCCTCCGCCTGGGCCTATCCGGTGATCGACGACGAGATCGACATCCAGATTTCGGACAGCGATCTGAAGGTCGATACCTACCGCGCCAGCGGCGCCGGCGGCCAGCACATCAATACAACCGATTCGGCGGTGCGCATCACCCATATCCCGACCAACATCATCGTCGCCTGCCAGGCCGAGCGCTCGCAGCACAAGAACCGCGCCACCGCCATGAAGATGCTGAAGGCCAGGCTCTACGAACTGGAACTGCAGAAGCAGCAGGAGAAGGTCGACGCCGCCAACGCCAAGAAGACCGATATCGGCTGGGGCCACCAGATCAGGTCATATGTGCTGCAGCCCTATCAGCTGGTGAAAGACCTCCGCACCGGCCATACCAGCACCAGCCCGCAAATCGTGCTCGACGGCGGCCTCGACGATTTCATCCAGGCCTCTCTCGCCCACCGCGTCCACGGCGGGGATGTGGTGGTTGAGGATATCGAATAGGCCCGCGCCACTCCTCAAGCTCGAATTTGCATTGCGTGGCGTTGGCCAAAGGTATATTCTTTTACGTATCGTAAGGAGTGTCCGATGGCCAAGAAATCATCCTCGACACGCCGTAAATCGCCGGCTGGCGCGAATACATTCGCCGTTTCCCTAGGCCCGCCAAAGTCTCTTCCGGCTTTCGTCCCGCAGTCCATGACGGAGGGGCCGCCGCGCGATTTTCGGGCCATGCAGGACGCCATTGGCGAAAAACGGAAACCTCAAGGCCCACAGAAATTTGTGCTGAAGAAAACGGCCGGCCGCGTCAAAGTCTCGAAAGTCCCGCCCACGGATCCAAAATAGCCGCGGTTGCCGTGAACGGATTGCGAAGTATCTGGAGCCCAGCACCGGAGTAGGAGGCCTCTATGCCAGTTACGATATTCGATCGGCAACAAGTCACCGCGGTAACCGGCGCCAACTCCACCTCGACAGTGGGAGAGCCCTCGCTCGCCAATAGCGGCAAGTACATTCTCTATTCGGGCAACTGGTATGCCGCCCATTCCGACGATCATGGCGCGACATGGACGGCGATCGATCCGTACACGTTCTTCCCGCCAGCCCATGGCGGATTCTGTTGCGACCAGACCATCCATTACGATCAGGCTCACGATGTCACGATTTGGCTGCTGCAGTATCGCGTGGATGCGGCGAACACGGCGAATACCCTGCGGGTGGCGTTTAAGAAGGGCGGCTTCGCCCAGCCCGGAACCTGGAACTTCTGGGACCTGGTGCCCGCTTCGGTCAAATCGGAATGGGCAGGCGAATGGTTCGACTACAATCACGCGGCCCTGTCCAACGGCTTCCTATTCGTGGGATCGAACATGTTCTCGATTGGCGCCAACAATTGGAGCCGCGCCGTCCTGTTCCGGTTTCCGCTCCAGGCGATGGCCGACGCAGGCGCGGTGACTTTCGATATCTTCGAAACCACGACCCACGGTTCGCTGCGCTGCGTGCAAGGTGCGACCGATGCGATGTACTTCGCAAGCCACTCGAGCATGACATCGTTGCGTGTTTTCGTCTGGCCCGACAATTCCAAGAGTGTCACGCACAAGGATATTGCGGTTTCGGCGACGGTGCCCGGTCCCATGTCCGCCGCGGTTCCAGGAAGCGCCAATTGGCTGTCGCGATGCGACACGCGCATCACCGGCGCCTGGAATGGCAATGGGATCGTCGGTTTCATGTGGACGTCCAACCAGAATGGAACTGCGCGCCCGTTTCCGTTCGTCCGGGTGGTCCGCTTGGACCGGCAGAACCTGACACTCAAGGACGAACCCGACATCTGGAACGATCAATTTGCCTACGCCTACCCCGAAGCAACGTCCAACACACAGGGTATCCCGGGTATCGGAGTATTCTTGGGCGGCGGTCAGCGCCATCCGGCCCATGTTGTCGGCTTCCGGGATGACAACTTGGGAAATTGGGTTCTCGCAATTGCGGAGTCATCGACCCATAGCCCCGATCAGCCCAAATGGGGCGACTATCTCACCTGCCGGAGGCACGCACCAGATGGTGTCACCTGGATCGCGTCGGGCTATACGCTGCAGGGCGGCGGCGCCATCGCCGATGTGAAGCCGCACTATGTTCACTTCGGCATCGGCGACCACCGGCCTGCGGTTGATCGCTGGCAAGGCGTCTAGAAACTCAGCAACTCGGGAGTGTGCAATGCATAGCGCAGTTCAGGCACTTGGCCGCCGTTTCATCGCTCAGGAAGCCGTTCCAGGCGCCGTGGCATTCGCCATCGCCGAGTTCTTCTACAAGTTCCATTCCTTCGCGCTCGAATGTCTCGCGTTTCTGGCGACCTGGTACATTCTCAGCTTCTTGTGGTCGAAGGCTCGCGGCGCTGCGAGCTAACGCCACCGCGCGCTATTGACCAGTTCGCGAGCGTCGAAAGGGCTACGACCTTGGCCGCAACACCTTGATCGGGCGCAGCGCGTCGCTTTCGGCGAAGCTGTTGTCCTGCGTGAAATCGATGCGGGGCGAGCTGAATAGCGGCTCGCGCGGGGCGTAGCGCGAGACTTCCGGCGGGGCCATTGGATCATCGGCGCGGCGGATCGAGCCGTAGATGTAAGCGCCGTTCTCGATCGAGATGGTTTCGTTGATGACGTCGCCTTCGACATGCGAACCGGCGTAGAGATGGACGTGATTGCCCTTGATCGGGCCGATGACGCGGCCTCTCACGAAAAACTTCGTTCGCGGAAATAGTCTCCCTCGACCACGCCGTTGATGTCGACCACGCAGGCCTGCGCGCGCACGGAACCGTTCACCGTTCCGTCGATGTGCAACTCGCCCGCCGTGACGACGCTGCCGTCGATCACGACATCTTGCGAGATGACCGATGGCGCGGCGTGATGGCCATTGCCGTTGCCGTTTGCTTTCGACCGTTTGAAGAGCATCATCGCTCCATCTGTTATTGTCATGTGTTGGCGCTCCCTCGATACGGACCGCCAACTTTTTCAAGGTTGAACGCGGTGCCGTTTGCCGTAGCTGCCACACACAACCTGGACCTTCGCCGAAACCAAGGCCCAAACGGAAACATATCGCGTGCCGCAGCGTTTGTCATGAAGTTATTCAACCCTCATGCCAAACACCGCAATGCTTGGATGACGCGTGCGTTAACCGTTTCGCTATTGATTTCATTGTGTTTTTCGAATCTAGCCTCGACTTTGCCGTAATTGAACGGGGAAAGCGCGATTGCACTTTCGGACGAGACCGTGTTCTGCCTCCTATTGGCACAATTTTTTCTGGCGGCGCTTGCGCCTTTGTTTGGCCCAGCTTTCATGGCCTTAGAGCCTTTCACGCGTTTGCCGCCAGATGGCCCGGAGCGAAGCTTGACTGCGGATCGCATTCAGGGCTTCAGTCCCGCTCGCCGCCGCCGGGCTGTTGCGGCGGTTTGGGGCTTAAAGGCAGTTGCGACGCCGGATTGCAAAAATAACTGTGCTGGCGCTGATTTCGGTGCTGGCGGCGGTGCTGATCGTGGGAGCGGCGTTCTTCTGGCGCCTGTCGCGCGGGCCGGTGACGCTTGCGTTTCTGAAGCCCACCATCGAAGCCGAGATCAACAAGAACTTCAGCGGACTCTCGGTCAAACTTGACGATATCGTGATCGAGCGCGATGCCGATAGCGGCGTTCCGCACCTACGCCTGCAGAACGTGGTGCTTGCCGACGCTTCGGGCGCGCTCCTGGCGCGGGCGCCGCGCGCCGCAATCGGCATCGACGAAGCAGCGCTCTTCCGCGCCTCGATCGTGCCGACGACTCTGGAACTGATCGGCCCCCGCATTCTGGCCAAGCGCAATCTCGATGGAAAAATCGAACTTGGATTCGGCTCGCGCGCGGCTGGCGCGGATGAAGTCGTCGATCTGGAGCCGGCTCCGATCGACGACAGCAAGGCCGACCGCCAGGGGTCTGCCGCCCAGGTCGCCCCCGCCGAGGCCGGCAGCATCATCGATGTTCTCGCCGGAACGGGTTCGCAAACGGCAATGTCGAGCCTAGGCGACATCAAGGTGACGGAAGCCTCGATCCAGCTTCTCGACGAGGCGAACGGCGCGACTTGGTTCGCACCCGACGCCGATCTTCAGTTCAAGCGTACAGCCTACGGCTTCATCGTTCTGGCGCAGGCGAAGATCGCAAGCGGCGGCGAGCCGTGGCGGCTGGAGGGCTCGATCACCTACCGCAAGGAACAGCGCAATTATTCAGTGAGCGCGAGCATCTTCGATCTGGTTCCTGCCAATGTCTCCGATGAAATCTTCGCGCTGGCGCAATTCGCGAAGGTGAAACTGCCTCTCTCCGGTCATGCCGAGGCGGAACTTGATTCCAAAGGCCGCGTCATAAAGGCATCGGCGGAGTTGGCCGCCGCCGCCGGAGAAGTGGGGCTGCCCGACTACTTGGCGCAACCGATCATCGTCGACGAGGGAACGCTCCGCGCCGACTACGATCCAGCGACAGGTGGCGCGGTGATCTCGGAGACATCCCTGCTGGTTGGAGGATCCCGCGCCCAGTTAACGGGCCGCCTGGACCCCATTCGCGCCGCGGACAACCGGCTTGAAGCCATCAAGATCGAGTTATCGGCGCGCAATGTGAATCTCGATGCGCAAGGAACAGTGAAGGATGCGGTGGCGGTGGACCGCATCGACTTTTCGGGCCGTGCCGCGACCGATGAAGCTAGACTCGAAATCGACGATCTCATCGTGATGTCGGGGAACGCCGGCGTCAGGCTTCGAGGCCGCTTCACCGGCGGCAATGAAAGCGCCGGCATTCAGATTGGCGGCCGCGTGCGCGACGTGAACGCCGTGCTTTTGAAGAAACTGTGGCCACCGATCATCGCGCCGAAGACACGCAAATGGGTGAACGACAATGTGATTGCGGGGCGGGTGACCGACGGCGAGTTCCGCGTCGACATAGCGCCCGACGAACTCGCCGCGTCGCTCAGAGCGCGGAAACTTGCCGACAAGGCCATCGACTTCCGCTTTGGCTTGGCCGATGTGACCACGACCTACTTCAAAACCCTGCCTGCCATGCAAAAGGCGAACGGCACGGCGGTCCTGACCGGAGACTCGTTCGCCATCGCCATTGATCGCGGCGAAGTGACGATGCCGTCAGGCCAAACCATTGGCGTGCAATCGGGCAGCGTGAAGATGACGGCGCTTCTGGCTGTCGAAACGCTGGGCGATTTCGCGTTCAAAGTGAAATCTCAGGCTCAGGCGCTGCTCGAGTATGCCAACTGGCCCGATCTCAAGCTCGTCGACTCGACCGGCCTCGATGCCTCGCGGCTCTCGGGCGATACCGCGGCGGACATTCGTTTGACCATGCCGCTGATCAAGGGCCTGCCGCGCGATCGCGTGCAAGTGACAGTCGCCGCCGGCATCACCAGCGCCGAGTTCAAGAAGATCACCGGCAACATCGACCTTTCCGATGGCGATGTGAAACTTGCGGTCGGTCCAGAAGGGACCGCCATCACCGGTTCGGCAAGACTCAATGGAATCCCCGCGAACATTTCGTGGAAGAAGGGAAAGGGGAAAGGCGCAATTCAGTCCGCAACACTCACAACCAAGCTCGACGACAAGCAACGCGAAAAGCTTGGCGTGAAGCTTGGTGA
>JAAURV010000191.1 GCA_012032065.1 Hyphomicrobiales bacterium | reverse complement strand
GGGCGTAGTTTCGTCTTGCGGCCAGCTCTGCCAGCGATGAGGCGACATCGAGTTCCGCCGCGGCGGCTGCGATGGCGGCGACTCTGGTCGCGGATCGATAATGTTTCGGACACGAGACGATCGAAGATGTCCTTCTCCATGGCGATCGCGCGTTCGCCCGCGGCCGCAATGCGCTGATCGAGATCGGCAAGTTCGGCGGTCGAGAACCGCATGGCATTGGCGATGGTCTGGCGATGGAAGAAGGCCGATCCCGCCGGCGATGCCTGTAGCGATGGCGCGTTCTGGGCGGTCACTTCGACGAAATAACCCAGCACATTGTTGTGGCGGAGCTTGAGAGAACGGACACCGGTTTCGTCGGCGTATTTCGCCTGGAGGCCCGCGATTACCTGGCGCGTGCCGTCACGCAGCGCGCGAGTTTCGTCAAGATCGGCGGAGTAGCCTGCCCGCACAAATCCGCCGTCTCGCGCCAGTAGCGGCAAATCGTCATCGAGCGCTCTTGCGAGTTCATTTGCGAATGCCGCGGGCGCGGAAGAAAACGCCTCGATCTGTTTGCTGATGTTAGCCGGAGCGGTCGCAAGCCCGTCACTGGCGCGCAGCCGGTTCGCGAGCGCTTGCGCGGCTTCCAATCCGGTGCGCATGGCCGCGAGATCGCGCGGGCCGCCTCGGCCAAGGCTTGCGCGCGCAAGACAGCGCTGCAAATCGGGCATCGCGGCGAGCGCGGCGCGCACTGCGTCACGTTGCTCTTCTGCTTCAAGGAAGAAGGAGACTTCGTCGAGCCGCTCGCCGATTGCCTTGGGATCGGCCAAGGCGCGGTGATGCGGCTCGCGAGAAGACGGCTTCCGGCGGCGGTTTTGGTCCAGTCGACGGCGGCGAGCAGACTTCCTTGGCGTTCGCCCGCAAGGGTGCGCACCAATTCAAGATTGGCGCGCGTTGCCGCGTCAATCGCCATGGCAAAGGCGGGGTCATTCCGCGGCGTGAGCGGAGCGGAGATAATGGCGCCTTGCCGGCTTGCGTTGCCTGTACGTAGTCGAGAAGCGCGCCCAAGGCCGCGACTTCCGCTTTGCCGAAAGAGCCGAACGCTTCGAGGGCCGCGACACCGTAATGCTGCTTCAATCGGCGCTCGGCGGAGGCGCTGTCGAAACGGACGGAGGGAAGAGGGGTGAGTACCGTAGCCGATGATTTCAGCAAGCCTGACGCTTCCGCATCGTCGAGCAGGCTATCGGGATGGAGCAGTTCGCTCGGTTGCAGCCGCGCCAATGCGGAGGAGAGGCCAAGCGGCGTTACCGGCTGCACAACCATGTCGCCGGACGAAATGTCGGTCCAGGCCAGCGCCCATTCGTCGATCCCTTTCAGGCGCGCAAGGGCAGCAAGGTAGTTGTGGCTGCGCGACTCGAGAAGCGCGTCTTCGGTCAAGGTGCCGGGCGTGACCAGCCGCACAACATCGCGGCGCACGACCGATTTGGAGCCGCGCCGCCTTGCTTCCGCCGCATCCTCCATCTGCTCGCAGACGGCAACCCGGTGACCGAGGCGGATCAGGCGTTGCAAATAACCATCCGCCGCATGCACCGGCACGCCGCACATCGGAATGTCGCCGCCCCCGTGCTTGCCGCGTTTGGTGAGCGCGATACCAAGCGCGCGCGAGGCTGTTTCCGCATCGGCGAAGAACAGTTCGTAGAAATCGCCCATCCGGTAAAACAGGAGGCAATCCGGATTGGCGGCCTTGATCTCCAGATACTGCGCCATCATGGGCGAAGCATCGGAACGCACGGCCGTGGCGGACGTCATATCGTTCATGATCCGTCCCTTAGAGCATGTCAGGCGAAAGTGTAAGCACCCCCCACGAAGCTTGAGGATTGGCGCGGCACCGCCTAGTCTGCCGCCAGGGGAACATCCGAGCGGGCCATTCATGAACGCAGATCGCAGACCGGGCAAACGTCCGACTTTCACGGAAGACGAGGCGCTGCGCTTCCACCAGGCCGGAAAGCCGGGCAAGCTCGAAATCACGCCGACCAAGCCCATGGCGACGCAGCGCGATCTGTCGCTCGCCTATAGCCCGGGCGTTGCCGTGCCGGTGCGGCGGATCGCCGAGTCGCCCGATGCCGCCTATGACTACACGACCAAGGGCAACATGGTCGCGGTCATCACCAACGGCACGGCCATTCTCGGACTTGGCGATCTGGGAGCGCTTGCGTCCAAACCGGTGATGGAAGGCAAGGCGGTGCTGTTCAAGCGCTTCGCCGACGTCGATTCGATCGACCTCGAAGTCGACACCAAGGATGTCGATCAGTTCATCAATGCCGTGCGCTATCTGGGGCCGTCATTCGGCGGCATCAATCTCGAGGACATCAAGGCGCCGGACTGCTTCATCATCGAGCAGCGCTTGCGGGAGCTCATGGACATCCCGGTGTTCCACGACGACCAGCACGGCACCGCGATCATCGCCACCGCCGGCCTCATCAACGCGCTCAAGATCACCAAACGCGATCTCAAGAAGTTCAAGCTCGTCTGCAATGGCGCGGGCGCCGCGGCCATCGCCTGCGTCGAACTTCTGAAATCGCTGGGCGTGCCGAACGAGAACGTGACTCTCGCCGACTCCAAGGGCGTGGTTTACAAGGGCCGCAGCCACGGCATGAACCAGTGGAAATCGGCGCATGCGATCGAGACGAATGCGCGGACGCTGGCCGACGCGATGGACGGGGCGGACGTGTTTTTCGGGCTCTCGGTCGCGGGAGCGCTCACGCCGCAGATGGTGAAGAGCATGGCTGCCAATCCGATCATCTTCGCCATGGCAAATCCCGACCCAGAAATTTTGCCGGAGGAAGTGGCGCGGATACGCTCCGATGCGATCATGGCCACGGGGCGCTCGGACTACCCCAATCAAGTGAACAACGTGTTGGGCTTTCCCTATATCTTCCGCGGCGCTCTCGACGTGCGGGCGCGCACGATCAACGAGGAGATGAAGATCGCGGCCGCCCGCGCGCTGGCCGAACTGGCGCAAGAGGATGTGCCGGATGAAGTGGCGGCGGCGTATCACGGCTCGCGGCTCACCTTCGGGCCGGACTACTTGATTCCGGTGCCATTCGACCCACGGCTCATCTCGAAGATTCCCGTGGCCGTCGCGCGCGCCGCCATGGACACAGGCGTGGCCCGCCGTCATATCGCGGACCTCGAGGCCTATGCGAGCGAACTTTCGGCGCGGCTCGATCCCATCGCAGGCACGCTGCAAAGCGTTTACGAGCAAGTGCGCAGCAAACCGAAGCGCGTGGTTTTCGCCGAAGGCGAGGAAGACCGGATGATCCGCGCGGCCAACAGCTTCGCCAATGCCGGGCTTGGAACGGCAATCCTCATCGGCCGCGAGAGCGAGATCGACAAGACACTGTCCACCAGCGGGCTCGAGCTCAACGAGAACGTCACCATTCTCAACGCGAGACTTTCGGACCGCAACGTGGACTATGCGAATTTTCTCTACGAGCGGCTGCAGCGCGACGGCCTCCTGTTCCGCGACTGCCAGCGCCTGGTCAATCAGGACCGGAACGTTTTCGCGGCCTGCATGGTGGCGCTGGGCGATGCGGACGCGATGGTGACGGGACTTACGCGCAATTTCTCGGTGGCGCTCGACAACGTGCGCCGCGCTGTCGATAACCGGCCGGGACATCGCCCGATCGGCGTTTCGATGGCGCTGGTGCGTGGGCGCACAGTGTTCATCGCCGACACATCGATCCACGAGTTGCCGAGCGCGGAAGAACTTGCCGACATCGCGCAGGAGGCCGCGGGCGTTGCACGCCGGTTCGGTTACGAGCCCCGCGTTGCGTTTCTCTCCTACTCGACTTTCGGCTATCCGCGTGGCGAGCGCTCCGAATATGTGCGGCGCGCGGTGGGCGTCCTCGACAAGCGGAAAGTCGATTTCGAGTACGACGGCGAAATGGCGGCCGATGTTGCGCTGTCGCGCGATGCGATGGCGCTTTATCCGTTCTGCCGGCTGACGCAGCCCGCCAATGTGCTGGTGATGCCGGCTGCGCACAGCGCTTCGATCTCCACCAAGATGCTGCAGCAGCTGGGTGGCGTGACCGTGGTGGGACCGCTCCTTACCGGACTCGATAAGCCGGTGCAGATTGCTTCGATGTCGGCGACGGCCTCCGATATCGTCAATCTCGCGGCCATCGCGGCTTTCGACATCAACCGTTGAGCACTTCGTGCGGCTGCCCGAAATGGGCGAAATAGCGCTTGTCTATGTTCGACACCGGGAGAACGATGAGCACATCCACCGTGTCGAACTGGCGGTCGATGACGGCGCCATCACCGATGTAGCAACCAAGGCGCAGGTAGCCTTTGATCAGCGGCGGCAGCTCGCGCATCGCCTGCTTCATATCGACGGCCGCGGATGGGTTGAGCATGTTCACGCGGAGCGACGGCAGCGCGCGCACGCTCCACTCCGGGGGCGGGGCGAAGTTCTTGGCCAGAAACGCCAGCGTTCCTTCATGCTGCCTGAGATCGGTGCCTTCGAGACTGGCGCAGCCGAACATCACGTCGACGCCGTGGCCACGCACGTAGTTCCATATTCCCTGCCATAACATCTCGACGGCGGGCTTGGTGCGATAGGGCTTCAAGACACAGGAGCGGCCAAGTTCCAAGAAATTCAGCTTGGGATGCGCCGCGAGCATCGGACCGATATCGAACTCGCTCGCCGTGTAGAAGCCTCCATGGGCTTCGGCGACGGACTGGCGCAGGAGCCGGTAGGTGCCGACCATCACGCCATCTTCAACGCGCAGGCCATCGACGGCGGTTTCGTCGGAATCGACCGCGATCAAGTGATCGCAGATCGCATCAAAATTGTCGGCGTCGCGCCCAGTGGCAATCGCCGCCGCATCCGGTTTCGCCGAGAGCTCCACATAGAAGACGCGATAGCGCAATTCCTGGGCGAGTGCGATTTCGGACGCCGAGCGCGCAAGCCTGACGCAGAGACTGCCCTTTCTCGCCAGTACCGAACCAGGTTCCATTACAGCCGAATCCGCATGCGCCGCAGAGTGCCACAGCGCCACTCAACTTGAAAGGCTGTCAGGCAGCAGCGGCGTGCGGCAAAAGTTTGACGATGGCTTCTTCAAGGTCCTGACGGTCGAAAGGCTTCGAGAGATGGCCATCCATTCCGGCAGCCAGACATTCGTCGTGGTCCTCGCGTCTGGCATTCGCGGTCAACGCGAGAATGGGAAGGCGCGCGGCGCCTGCCTCGCGCGCGCGGATATGGCGCGTGGCTTCTATGCCATCCATGTCCGGCATCTCGACATCCATGAGGATCAGATCGGGGCGCGGGCCTTGTTCGAGGCAGCTGAGCGCCAAGCGGCCTGACGTGGCGTGGACGACCGCATGACCCGACTTCTCCAGCATGGTGCGGGCCAAGAGCGCATTTACCGGATTGTCCTCGACCAAGAGTACGTTCAGGCGTTTGCGCTCCGCGCCGGCGCGGGCAATCTGGCGGAGATCGTTGACCGCGGATTCGATGCGCTCGCCATCGCTGGCGCTCAGCTGGCGCACCAGCGATGAACGGCGCACCGGCTTCAGAAGATAACCGGCGAAGGGCGGGGCCATGAAAGCGGCATTGAGGCGGCGTTCCTCGGCTCGCATCACGACCCAGATTTTGCGCACGGGCGCGTTTGCCGTTGATGCCCACGCTTTCAACTCGACGGCAAACGAAACATCGCAGACGATGGATGCTTCATCCCTCCCAGAGAGCAGCGCCTTAACATCGGCGGTTTCCGAAAGGTGAATCACCTTCGCGCCGAGGCCTGCAAGCATGGCTTCGAGATGCGACGACGTTGGGCTTTCGGGCATCGCCAGCACGAAGTTCCGTCCTGCAAGCCGTGACCGCTGGTCATCGGGATTGCCGGCCGCGAGCGCCGGAATGCGAATCGAGAAACGCGAGCCTTTGCCCGGTTCGCTGGCCACCGACACCGTGCCGCCCATGCGGTCGATCAGCGATTTGGAGATCGCGAGCCCAAGACCGGTGCCGCCGTAACGGCGGGAAGTCTCGGCATTGGCCTGGATATACTCGCCGAAGATGCGCTCGCACTCCTCCGGCTTCATGCCGATGCCGGTGTCGGTTACCACCGCTGTCAAAGAGTTGCTTGCGGTTTCGTATCCGATTTCGAGCGCAACGCCGCCCAACGCGGTGAACTTGATGGCGTTGCCGCAGAGATTGAGGAGGATTTGGCGAAGGCGAAGCTCGTCGACCAAGACGCGCTCCGGAACGCCTTCCGAAACGAGGCAAGAGATATCGATGCCTTTGGCATGAGCGCGGGGCGCCAGCAATTCGGTGACGCTCTCCGCGATGCTCGCGATCTCGAAGGGCGATGGCTTGATCTCGATCCGGCCCGCTTCGATTTTAGTTGTGTCGAGGATTTCGTCGATGATCGAGAGCAGCGTGCGGCCCGA
>JAAURV010000190.1 GCA_012032065.1 Hyphomicrobiales bacterium | reverse complement strand
GACGCGGCTCGTGCGCGGAGCCCAGCGCCACGCCCATGAGCGCGTTCATGCCCATCTTGTTCATTGAGCGGGAGCGAGGATGTCGATCTTGAGCCCGGCCTTGGCCAGCGCCTTGATGCGGTTGGCGAAGGCAATGGGGAACAGCACGTTCGGCGGCTCGTTCACGAGATTGCGGGCTATGTGCACGCCTTCGGCCACGGCGCCGTGGGCGATGAAGGCCTTCTTCTCCGAGGCAGGATTTGCGCCGAGAACGTAAGGGCGTTAGGAAGGCCGGCCTTGCCGTTCTTCTTGGACTTGTAGGAATCGAACGCATAGTTGCGCAGCTTGGCTCCCGACGCCATCAGCGCCGCGACATTGTCCAGCTTGCAGCCCGGCAGTTCCACCGCGATCTCGGCCGTTTCGGTCTTGGCCCCCTGCAACATTCCCGCGATGCCGCCGCCCAGATACTCCACATCCCGGGCTTCGAGCTTGGCCGCGTCGCCTAGACCCATGACAAAGACCCTTTCCAGAGCCCCTCCTGGCGCCAAGATATCGGCCGTCTGATCCTTCGCGCCATCGAATTTGGCGGCCTTCAGGGCCTTGGCGATCTGGCCGCCCGTTGCTTTGTCGAGGCTGGCGGCGACCCCCTGCAGCTTAGCCCCCTGGGTGGCGAAAATGACGGCAGTGCCGCGGCGCGGCGCGGTAAGCGCGGAAAATGTAACTTTCATGGAATTCCAATGTTCGTTGTGGTGCACTGCATATCCGTTCCCTTAACCGCGATCAACTTTGCTTCCAGACGGCGTGGAAATGGCTCAATTTCTGCTCAAAAGTGTTGCCAATTGGTAGCTTCCCGGTCCGCGTGAAACCGGTTAATAAAGTGTAAACATTGGTGATCCCACCTGGATACGAGCGTGTCTGCCTCCCAGCGACGTACCACCCACAGGAGCCCTCTAAAGGCTTTGAGCCGGCTAACCGCCGGAGCGGTCCTGCTTTGCGGCCTCGCTGGCGCAGTGTCGGCCGCTACCGGGGAGCCTGAGTTCGTGGCGCCCGAAACCAACGCGCCGGCTCCCGGCACACGCGTCGACGTCGACGCCAGCAAGATCACCTATGACGGCCGCAAGAAGATCGCCACGGCGATCGGCGAAGTCCGGCTGGTCTATGGCCCCTATGTGCTGGTGGCGAGCAAGATCGTGTATGACCTCGCCAACGACACCATGACGGCGAATGGCTCGGTCGAACTTCGCGAGCCCAACGGCAATATCCTGCAGGCCGATACCGCCACTCTCAAGAACAAGTTCAAGGAAGGCTTCGCGCATCATCTCCGCGCGCTGCTCACCAACGACGTTACGATCACGGCGGACTACGCTCAGCGCTTCGAGAACGGCATCACCATCTACGAAAAAGCCACCTACACCGCCTGCAAGGAATGCCGCAGAAGCAATGGCGATCCGCTGTGGGTCATTGTCAGCGACGAAACCACCCACGACGAGGAACTCCGCACCCTCTACCATCGCAATGCGAAGTTTCTGATCGGCGGTGTGCCTGTGGGCTGGCTCCCCTACCTCGAACACCCTGATCCAACGGTGAAGCGGCGCACTGGCTTCCTCGTGCCGTCGTTCAAAGCCGGTAACGCCTATGGTTTCGGCGTCGTCACCCCCTATTTCTGGGCGCCCGCGCCCAACTACGACATGACTTTCAGCCCGGTGTGGACGACAAAGCAGGGCCCGGTCGCTGACATCGAATTGCGCCACCGCCTCAAGTCCGGCGGTTACCGGATTCGCGGCCAAGGACTCTATCAGCTCGAGAAAGACGAGTATCCGGGCGACATCCGCTGGCGCGGCGCGCTTGCGAGCGACGGCGCCTTCGCCATCAACGATCACTGGACCTGGGGCTGGGACGGCCAAGTGACGAGCGACCGCCGGTTCCTCAGCCGCTACGATTACGATAGCCCCGATCTGATCACCAGCCAGGTCTATCTGCGCGGCCTCGAGAACCGCAGCTACTTCTCGGCCCAGGCACTGCATTTCCAGTCGCAGATTTCCGGCGAGGCCGACAGCCACTTCCCCGCCGCCCTTCCCTATGTCGAGTCGAATGTCACCTTCGACCAGCCCGTGCTCGGCGGCGAATTCGGCATCGACACTTATGTCTATTCGCTCCACCGCAACGATCCTGATGCGCCCTTCGACACGGTCAATCACGGCACGGAGCAATCCCGCGTAGTGACGAGCCTGCGCTGGCAGCGCCAGATGATCAATGGCTTCGGGCAAGTGTTCACGCCCTTCGCCAGGCTCAGGAGCGATGTATTCATCAACGACAACTTGCCCGACGCCTCCGTGGCGGGCGGGTTGCGCGACGAGGAAACGACGGCGCGCATTCTGCCCATGGCCGGAGTCGACATGCGCTGGCCGATGTTTGCCAGCTACGAGTCCGGATCGTCGATCTTCGAACCCGTGTTCCAGCTTGTCGCGGCCACCAACGAGACCGACACCGGCCGGATCGGCAACGAGGACGCCATCTCGCTCAACTTCGACCACACGAGCCTTTTCCTGCAGGACCGTTTCACCGGCTTCGACCGCTACGAAGGCGGCACCCGCGCCAATCTGGGCTTCGTCTACAGCTATCTCGCCTCCAATGGCGGCTCGGCCAAGGTGAGCCTCGGCGAGTCGTTCCATATCGCCGGGCGCAACAGTTTCGTGGAAGGAAGCGGGCTCGAAGGCACGTCGTCCGATCTGGTCGCGGCGATTTCCTTGCAGCCTTGGGAGCACTTCCGCTTCAGCTATCAGGCGCGGATCGAGGAGGACTTCTCCGACATCAATTCCCAGGAAGCCTCTCTCAGCCTCACTTTCGACAGGATTAGCACGTCTTTGAGCTATGTTGCCCTCGAATCCGAAGCGGCTTATGGCCGGACCGAGGCCGCCGAGCAGGTTTGGGGCGACGCGACGTATTGGTTCCGGGATGGCTGGAACGTGTTCGGCGGGTTCCGTTACGATCTTGCCAACGACGAGTTCCTCGCCAGATCGATTGGCATAGGCTTCGATTGCGATTGCATGAACGCGAAACTCACATACTCCGAAAACGAGACGACGGAAGAAGACAGCGACACCGACCGCAGACTCATGTTCTCGGTCGACTTGCGCACGCTCGGCGGAACTTCGGTCTCGACGGGGTTCTGATCATGCGGAAATCCATGTTTGCCGCGGCCCTATTCGCGGGCCTCATTGCCACACCTCTCCCCGTGATTGCCGCCGGGCAAGGCATCGTCGCCACCGTCAACGATCAGCCGATCACGCAGCTCGATATCGACCAGCGTTTGAAGCTTCTCAAAATTCTGGGCGACCGCAGCGAGAGCCGCAAGCAGGCGCTGACCGGCCTCATCAACGAGAAGGTCCAGATCTCGGAAGCGAAGAAATACAAGCTCAACGCCAGCGACGCGCAGATCTCGAAACAAATGGAGAAGATCGCAAAGGCGCTCGGCACCGACGCGGCCGGGCTCGAGCCGAAGCTCCGCAAGCAAGGCATCGGGATATCTGCGATGCGCCAATACATCGAGGCGCAGATTTCTTTCTCCCGGCTTCTCGGCACGAAGTATCAGGTGAAAGTCGATGTCAACCAGGCGGATGTCGACAAGAAGCTTGCCGACATCAAGCAGCGCATGAACGCGCGGCTCAACGAGATCAAGAAAGATCCGCGCATGAAGCCGGTGACCGTCTACAGCATCCAGGAAATCGTGTTGCCGCTCGACAATGTTTCGGAAGCGATGGCGAACCAGCTCATTCAGGCACGCGCAATCGAGGCCCAGCAGATCATCAAGCGCTTCAACGGCTGCAAGAATTCGCGCGCCGCGGCGGAGGGCATCTTCAACGTCAAGATCAAGAAGCCGGTGGAAGCGGATGGCAGCCGCATTCCGAAGCCGCTCCGCGCGGCGCTCGACAGAGCGGGGCCGGGTAAAGCCATTGGACCGGGGCGCACGCAGAATGGCGTCCAACTCATCGGTTTCTGCGGCAAGCGCACGGTGACGCCGCAGTTGCCCAAGGTCGAATTGCCGACGCGCGAGCAGGTCGAAACCGCCGCCTACAACGAGAAGTTCGCGGCGGTCGAGGAGAAGTACATGCGCGACATGCGTAAAGCCGCGCTTATCGAATATAAAGACCCGAGCTTCTCGCAATAATCCCGCATGGCGCCCCGCCCCATCGCTCTTACCTGCGGCGAGCCGGCGGGGATCGCTCCAGAGATCACGGCGATGGCGTGGCGGAAGCTGCGGGGCGATCCGCAGCTTTGCTTTTTCTGCTAGGCGATGCCGCCTACATTGAAACGCGCGCCCGACTTGCGGGCTTCGCGATACCCGTGCAGCGGATCAACGCGCCTTCCGAAGCCGCGAAGATGTTTGGGAGTGCGTTGCCGGTCATCGACCTGCCATTTCCAAAGCCCCCTTTGGCTGGTCACATCGAGGGAACCAGCGCAAGCAAAGTGATCGCCGCCATCGACAAGTCCGTGGCGATTGCATTGAAGGGCGAAGCTTCAGCCATCGTGACCAATCCGATTCACAAGGACGCGCTCTATCAGGCAGGCTTCCGGCATCAGGGCCATACGGACTATCTGGCGCATCTGGCGCGCGCGCAGGGCCACGAAGCGCGGGACGTGATGATGCTGGTGGCGCAGGATTTGCGCACCGTTCCGGTGACGGTTCACATTCCACTGGCGGAGGTTGCGGCGCAACTGACAACGGAGATGATCATTGCGCAAGCGCGAGTCGTTGCAGGAGCATTGAAGAAACACTTTGGCGTTGCCGATCCGCGCCTGGCGGTGACCGGACTCAATCCTCACGCGGGCGAGAATGGCGCCATGGGGCGCGAGGAGATCACCACCATCGCGCCGGCAATCGAGACGCTGCGCGCCGAAGGCATGTCGGTCATCGGCCCGCTCTCCGCCGATACCGCGTTTCACGCCGAGGCGCGGCGGGGTTACGATGCGATCCTCTGCATGTATCACGACCAGGCGCTGATTCCGGTCAAGACCATCGACTTCCACGGCGGCGTCAACGTCACGCTGGGATTGCCTTTCATCCGCACATCGCCCGATCACGGCACGGCGCTCGAAATCGCGGGCACGGGCAAAGCCAATCCATCGAGCCTGATCGCGGCCATCGAACTCGCGGCCTCGATGGCGCGGGCATGACCGCCGAAGACGGCCTGCCGCCGCTCCGCGACGTGATCGCCCGGCACGGGCTTGCCGCGAAGAAATCGCTCGGTCAGAACTTCCTCTTCGACCTCAACCTCACACGCCGCATCGCTCGCGCGGCTCTGCCCTTCGAAGGCTTCACCATCGTCGAAGTGGGCCCCGGCCCTGGAGGATTGACGCGGGCGCTGCTCATGGAGGGCGCGGAAGACATCGTTGCCATCGAACGCGACCCTCGCGCCATTCCGGCGTTGAACGAAATCGCGGCCCACTACCCGGGGCGCCTGCGGGTCGTCGAAAGCGATGCTTTAGACGTGAAGTGGAACGAGATCGCAAGCAAGCCCGCCAAGATCGCCGCCAATCTTCCCTACAATATCGGAACGCTGCTGCTCACCTCGTGGCTTGGCGCGGAACAATGGCCGCCATGGTTCTCTTCGCTAACCCTCATGTTTCAAAAGGAAGTGGCTCAGCGGATCACCGCCGCTCCGGGCACGGAACACTACGGACGGCTCTCGGTCCTGTGCAATTGGCGTTGCGAAACCCAGCGGCTGTTTGACGTGAACCGCTCCGCATTCACGCCCGCGCCCAAAGTAACGTCCTCGGCCGTTCAGCTGATACCGCGCCCGGCACCTTTGCCAGCCTGCGATGTGAAAACTCTCGAACGGATGACCGCCGCAGCCTTCGGCCAGCGCCGCAAGATGTTGCGGCAGAGTCTCAAGTCCGTTTTCGCCGATCCCGTGGCCGTGCTATCGAGTCTCGGAATCGATCCCGCTAAGAGAGCTGAAGAGCTGACGGTCTCCGATTTCGCAAGACTTGCGCTTGAACTCGCCACCAAATCGTCGTGCTGAGGTGCATCGCGGAACGCGATGCCTCGAAGCACGGCCGCGAGTCCGGGCGGCGAATTCAGCGCATGTTGCCATGCTTCGAGGCTCGCTATGCTCGCACCTCAGCATGAGGATTCGGGGTACGGCCTCAACTGATGGCGCGAACCGCTACAGCTTCTTCGTCAGCTCACGGACGAATTCAGCCAGCCCCGTCTGCCTGCGGCGTTTGAGGCGTTCAGCGGCGAGGATGGCCAACACTTGCCCGTGCGCCTTCTCGACATCGTCATTCACCACCACGTAGTCGTATTCCGGCCAATGGCTGATCTCGCGCGAGGCTTCGGCCATGCGCTTGGCCACGACGGTTGCGCTGTCCTGGGCGCGGGTCACGAGCCGGTCGCGCAACGCGTCCGCGGAGGGCGGCAGGATGAAGAGGCGGACGAGATCGTCTCCATCGCTTGCGCGAGTTGTTGCGTTCCCGTG
>JAAURV010000189.1 GCA_012032065.1 Hyphomicrobiales bacterium | reverse complement strand
CGCCAGGATCTCCTGAAGGGCCTCGACGAAAAAATTCTCGCCGAACCCCCAGGCCGTCTCCTCTACCATCCCTACATCAGCCAGGCGGGAGAGCGTGGTCCATTTCTCGAGCCCGCCGCGCGCGCCACATTCACCGGCCTCGAACAGGGCATGGGATTCACCGCCCTCATGCGCGGCGTTTTCGAAGGCCTCTGCCACGCGGCGCGCGATTGTTACGAGGCATTGGGCGGTGCGCCGCGGGAAGTACGCATCACTGGCGGCGCCGCCCGCTCACATGCGCTTCGCCTCATGCTGGCAAGCGCGCTGAAAGCCCCCGTGCGCACCGTGACCCGCGAGGAAGCGGGTGCCGCCGGCGCCGTCATGATGGCCGCCGTGCAGCAGAAGATTTACCCCGGCATGGCGGAAGCAGCGGCGGCGTGGGTCGATCCGATGCTGGGCGAAAGCACCAAGCCCGATGCGGGACTTGCAAAACTCTTCGACGCGACTTTCCCACTTTACCGCGACATGCGCGAGAAACTCCGCCCTGTTTGGCGCGGCCTCAAGGAGGCGCGGCGCGATGCGTAAGGTCTCGATCATCGGCGACCGCTTCATGCTTTCGGATATGTTCGAGGAAGCGCTCAAACATCACTGCCGCCTGCACGAGCTCGACATCAGGAAGCACGATCTTCCGTGGCCGGACGAGCCGATGGAACACGGTTACGCCGTTGAAGGCATGGATGGCCTCAAGGAATACATGGGAAGCGCCGGCGACGTCGTCTCGCTCGTTGACGATGCCGAAATCGCCGTGACCCAGCTCGCTCCGTTTTCCGCCTCGATCATGGACCGCCTGCCGTCGCTCAAGTTCATCGCCGTCTCGCGCGGCGGCCCCGTCAACATCGACATGAATGCCGCGCGCGATCGCGGCATCACGGTCGTCAACACGCCGGGCCGCAATGCTTCCGCGGTGGCCGAGTTCACCATCGGCGCCATTCTCGCTCAAACCCGCAACATCACCGTGGGCCACGACTCCTTGCGCAAGGGCGAGTGGCGCGGCGATCTCTACCGCGCCGATATCGCCGGCGAAGAACTTTCGGAAATGACGGTTGGCCTCATCGGTTATGGCGAAGTCGGCCGCCGCGTCGTGCGTTTCCTCAAAGCCTTCGGCTGCAGGATTCTCGTGTGCGATCCCTACGTGCAGCTCTCGGCGGAAGACTTCCGCGACGGCGTTGTCCAGTGTTCGCTCGACCGCGCGCTTGAAGAGTCCGATGTGCTCTCGCTTCATCCGCGCGTGACACCCGAAACCGCGAGGATGATCAACGCCCAAGCTCTCGCGCGCATGAAGACGAGCGCCATTCTGATCAACACCGCGCGCGGGCCGCTCGTCGACTACGACGCACTCTACGAAGCGCTGCGCGGCGGCGTCATCAAGTCCGCCATGCTCGAAACCTTCGGCGTCGAGCCCGTGCCCGCCGATTGGCCGCTGCTCCAGCTTCCCAACGTGACGCTCACCCCCGCACATCGCCGGCGCGTCCGTGAAAACGGTCAGGTACGCCGCGGGCCTCGCGGCGGAAGAGGTGCGCCGCTATCTCGATGGCGAGCCCGCGCTCAACCGGTGCTGACGTGAAGGACCTGGGCCAAGTCGATCTCGCCGTGATCGGCGGCGGCATCAATGGCTGCGGCATCGCCCGCGATGCGGCCGGCCGCGGCCTCAGGGTGCTGCTCTGCGAAAAGGACGACCTCGCGCAGGGCACATCCTCGCGTTCCGGCAAGCTCATCCACGGTGGTCTTCGCTATCTCGAATATTACGAATTCCGCCTCGTCCGCGAAGCGCTGATCGAGCGCGAAGTGCTGTTGAACGCAGCGCCTCACATTTCCTGGCCCATGCGTTTCGTGCTTCCGCATTCGCCCGAGCAGCGCCCCGCCTGGCTGGTGCGCACGGGTCTCTTCCTCTACGATCATCTCGGCGGCCGCAAGAAGCTGCCCCCTTGCCGCACCATCGATCTCAGCCGCGCGCCGGAAGGCCAAGCCATCAAGCCGGACTACACAAAAGCATTCGAATACTCCGACTGCTGGGTGGACGATGCCCGTCTGGTCGTTCTTAACGCCGTCGATGCGAAGGAGCGCGGCGCAACGGTTCTCACCCGCACCGCCGCCACTGCCGCGCGCCGCGAAAACGGTTTGTGGCATCTCGAGCTCACTGCCGCCGGCGGCTCGAAATCGCGGGTGCGCGCCAAGGCCATCGCCAATGCCGCGGGCCCCTGGGTCGAGAACGTGATCAATGGCGTGATCCGCGCCAATTCCGCGCGCCGCGTCCGCCTGGTAAAGGGCAGCCACATCATCGTGCCGAAGTTCTGGGACGGCGCCAACGCCTATGTCTTTCAGAACCACGACAAGCGCATCGTTTTCGTCAACCCCTATCAAGGCAAGTTCGGCCTCATCGGCACCACCGACATCCCCTTCGAAGGCCGCGCCGAGGATGTCGCCATCGATGCGAACGAAATCGGCTATCTTCTCGCCGCCGTGAACCGCTACACGAAGAAGCAACTCACGCGCGCCGACATTGTCTGCACCTATTCCGGCGTCCGCCCCCTCTACGATGACAACGCCGCCAACCCATCCGCGGTCACGCGCGATTATGTCTTCGACGTCGAAGGTACGCCGCCGCTGCTCTCGGTCTTCGGCGGCAAGATCACGACCTATCGCAAGTTGGCCGAACACGCGCTCGAAAAACTCAAGCCTTTCTTCCCCGCGATGAAACCCGGCTGGACGGCAAACGCACCACTCCCCGGCGGCGACATGCCAGATGGCGATTTCGATTCATTTTACAGAGAGCTCCGCCAGCAGCATTCTACGTTTCCAGAGCCCACGCTCCATCACCTCGCGCGCCTCTACGGCACCCGCGCCTCGCGGATTCTCGACGGTGGCCTTGGTAGACATTTTGGTGGCGGGCTTTACGAAGCCGAGATCGGCTATCTGCGCGAACACGAATGGGCGATGACGGCGGATGACGTGCTCACCCGCCGCACCAAATTCGGCCTCTTCTTCAGCGAAAAAGAGAAGGACGCCGTCGCGGCGCTCTTCTGAGTCGAGCGGCTACACCTTCACCGGCTTGCCCGTTTTCCAGCTTTCGGTTGCGGCATCCGCTAGGATTTGCGCCTGTAGCCCGTCGAAGCCCGACGGCTTCGGATCGCGCTTGCCGGATTCGACCGCGCCGATGAAGCTGTTGAGCTCGTTGGCATAAGCCACGCCATAACGCTCGAGGAAGAAGTTCTGGATCGGATCGGCGCGATAGCCCGCGCCGCTCAAAACCTCGACAGTCGTATTATGCACGTTCTTGGCATGGATCATGCCCTTCGAACCGTGCACTTCCATGCGCTGGTCGTAACCGTAAGTCGCGCGGCGCGAATTGGTGATGACGGCGATCTTGCCGCTCTTGGTCTGCATCTGCACGGCGGCTGTGTCGGCGTCGCCCGCCTCGCCGATGGCTTTGTCCACGAGTGCCGCGCCCAGCGCGTTCACCACCACGAATTCCTCGCCCATCAGAAACCGCGCCATGTCGAAGTCATGGATCATCATGTCGCGAAAAATGCCGCCCGAACCTTTCACATAGTCGGCCGGCGGCGGCGACGGATCGCGCGAGATGACCGTCACCATTTCGATAGTGCCGATCTCGCCCTTGCGGATGCGCGATTCCACTTCCGCGAAATTCGGATCGAATCGGCGGTTGAAGCCGATCATCAGTGTTGATTTATTCTTCTCGACGGCCTTCAGTGTCTCGCGGATCGTCGCCACGTCGAGCGACACCGGCTTCTCGCACATGATCGCCTTGCCGGCGTTGGACGCCGCCTGGATCTGCTCGGTCATGGAAGCCCGTGGGCGAACCGATCAGCACCGCATCCACGTCCTTGGACGCCATGATCTCGTCGATCGACGCCACTTTCGCGCCATGCTTGGCCGAGAGCTCCTGCGCCGCCTTGGGCATCGCGTCGGCGATATAGACGAGCTTCGCCTTTGGGTTCGCCGCGATGGTGGCCGAATGCACCTTACCGATGCGGCCCGCGCCAATGACGCCAAATCTGATCATGGAGTTCTCCTCTGTGATGGATTGCTCAACTCGATTGTTCTAGCGAGGCTATCGATGACGAAATGCGAGTTGTTGGGTGCACACATCGCGCCGTCGAATGCATCGCCGCGCACATGCATCGCGGGCAGGCGAAGTCAAGGGCTTGCGCCACTCCGGACTTGCGATGCGCGCGGCACTGGGAGCAAGCCCTTGAGTTCGCTTGTTCGCGATGCGATCCTCGCAAGTGCATCGGCGGCTTCCGCTGGCTCACTTTTTCCCCATCTTCTTCCGGAATTCTTCCATCTCGCTCTTCGGCGCATTCACGATGTAGGGCGCCGATGGATACCCGCCCGTCTGCACATCCTTCACGAATTCCTTGAACGCACTGATGCGCATCTCCTGGATCTTCGCGTACTCCGCATTGAGATCGGCATATTTCTTCGAATGCCGCGGCACATGGCCGGTATTGGTTCCAAGCACGTCGCAGGCGAAGAGATACTGGCAATCGCCCGCGGGCCCGCCGCCCATCGAAACCAGAAACAGATTGGTCTTCTTCGAAATCGCTTCCGTGACTTCCGGCGGCACCACTTCGATCTCGACGCCGAAAGCGCCCGCGTCTTCATACTTCTTGCAGCGCTCGTAAACCGCCATGGCGCTCTCCGCCGTCTTGCCCACGCCTTTGAACCCGCCCGTCCAGGTGCAGTAATGCGGCACAAGCCCGACATGCCCGATCACCGGGATATATTCGCTCGCCATCCGCTTCACCGTCTTGAACGAGGCAGCGCAGTAAACCGCGTCAGCCCCCGCCTCCATCATCCTGAACGCCCAGGCGAGAATTTCCTCTCGTGCCGCTGGCGCTCCATAGAGCGGCATGCCCGGCACCGCGAAGAGCGAAGGCGCGACGCTGCGAAACTGCTGTTGAACCAGCATTTCCGGCGGCACCGAAACCATGTCGATCCCCGCCGCTTCCGCGGCCGCCAGTTCGTCCCAGCTCTCGACCCGCATCATGGTGTATTGATATTTGCCCTTGTTGGCGCGGATATCGGCAACCGTCGGCTTCTTGCGCGGCATGGCGTTCATCCCTTGAGTATTGTTTTGAGTTGCACGGCGGGATCGGCGAGCGCGTCAGCCGCAGGCTTCGCTCCCTTGGCGATCAGCATCTCCGCAAGCTTGATGTCGCGCGCGATCGAATTGCCTGGCCCGATGCCGCTCGCTCCCTTCAATGTTCCGTCCCCGGACAAATGAAACAGCAGAAGCGCATCCGCGGCAATGTTGCGCTCCACGGTGTTTGGGCATCCATCCGCAAGCCCCGCCACCTGCAACGAGAATTCGTATTGGTCGGACCAGAACCACGGCACGGCCTTGTAGGTTTTTCCCGCACCCAGCATGTTCTCGCCCGCAAGCGATCCCTGGTCCTGCGCGTTGCGCCACGCTTCAAGCCGGATGCGCCTGTCGCCGAAAACCGGATGCGGAAACGAGCAGCAGTCGCCCGCGGCATAAATATCGGGATCGCTGGTCTGTAATGTGCTGTCCACCGCGATGCCATTGTCGAGGCTTAGCCCGGCATCGGCCGCGAGTTTGATGTCGGGAGCAGCGCCGATCCCCGCGACAATCGTATCGGCCTCGATACGCTCGCCATTGGAAAGAATCGCCGCGCCCTTCTCGAGAGAGGCGATCCCAACGCCGGTCTTGACATCCACGCCCGCCGCCACATGCCGGGAATGAACGATCGCCGCGATCTTCTCCGGCACCCCGCGCATCAGAATGCGCGGCAATGCTTCGATCAATGTCACCCTGCATCCGCGTTTTGCCGCCGAAGACGCAAGCTCGAGTCCGATAAAACCGCCGCCGATAATGACGATGCGCTTGCCCGCCTCGAAGCGTTTCCGGAACTCCACCGAATCCTCGAAATTGCGCAACAGTAGCGCGTGCCCGCCGCCCGGAAGCATGAGACCGCGCGGTTTGGCGCCCGTCGCGATAAGGAGCTTTGCATAAGAAATGGTTTGGCCGTCCTGCAGCGAGACTTGGCTGTTCGCTCTATCGATCGAAACGGCTTGCGCGTTGCGCTTCACATCAGCTTTCAGTGAAGCGGCGATGCCGTCATCCATCAGCCACACGGGCACCGGCTCTTCTTCATTCGCAATCGCCGCCTTCGAAAGCGGCGGACGGTCGTAAGGCATGAGCGCCTCTTGGCCAATCAGCGTGATCGGCCCATCATATCCGCTGGCGCGCAGCGATATCACCGCGCGATGCCCCGCCATGCCGGCCCCGATTATGACCATTCCCCCCATTTAACGTCCTATCCGATGCACATGATATCCTCTCCCGCTTGCGGGAGAGGAGGGGACCCATCATGCGTCAGCATGATGGGGAGGTGAGGTGAGTCATTGCGCCTTCTTGCACTCCCCCTCACCTCCCCATACGCTTCGCGCATGGGTCCCC
>JAAURV010000188.1 GCA_012032065.1 Hyphomicrobiales bacterium | reverse complement strand
GCGGAGAAGATGCCAAGTATGGCGACGCAGCCTTGGTTCGCGAGTCAATGTCGGCCGAAGCTGAGAAGCCGTGATGAGGGCTACAATCGTCGACTTGGCAAAGGCATCCGGCGTATCGATCGCAACGGTCGACCGCGTCCTGAACGACAGGAAAGGTGTCAAGCCACGCACGCGCAATCTGGTCCTGGAGGCGGCGCGGCGTATTGGCTACATAGCCAGCGCCGATAGCCAGCCGAGCCTGCGAGAATCCCACGAACCGGTAAGACTGCAATTCATTCTGCCTGTCGGCACCAATCAGTTTATCCAAACGTTGCATGACCACTTGTTGTCGCTGGCAAAAGTCCGCGCAGGCATCGAAGTTCAAATAGCGTCGCTGGACAGCATCAATCCTGACCATCTGACACAAAAGATTCGAAGCCTTCCTCGCGAGACTCAAGGTCTTGGCATCATTGCTGTGGATCATCCTAGTGTCCGCGAGGCCATCCGTGCGCTAGTCCAGCGTCACGTCAAGGTCCTGACGATGGTGTCGGATATTCATCATGTGCCGCGTATTGCCTATGTTGGCATTGATAATCGCGCGGCTGGCCGGCTCGCCGGTTACCTCGTGAGACGGTTTCTTCGTGTGGATGGTGCCAGCAAAGTTGCGCTGTTCACGGGCTCGTTGTCTTATCGCGGCCACGAGGAGCGCGAGATGGGTTTCCGAAACATTCTGTCCGAGGAGGTGCCATCGCTGCGCATTGTCCAACTGCGCGAAATCATGGACGATGAAGACCGGGCTTATGAAGAGGCGAGCGGCCTGCTTGAATCTCACCCGGATGTCGCGGCGATATACAACGTTGGCGCTGGTTTGCCTGGCATCGCAAAGGCCCTCAAAGAACGCGAACTGCAGCACAAAATTGTCCTCGTTGGCCATGAAGCAACGCCACGTGCGAGGGAACTGCTGCTGGACGGGACGCTTGACGCCGTGATCGACCAAAATCCCCGCGTCGAAGCGCGTGAAGCGCTCAACATACTTGAAAGCGCGGTGCGCGACATGCCGCTCGAGATTCATCCTCCGCGGCTGCAAGTCATTTTCAAAGAGAACATCCCGGAGCATTGATCGATCGCTGACCGCACCAGGCCGATACCAGCGAATGACTGCTCGGTCCGGGCCTGCTTTTTCAAGTGCAGCGTGTTCTCCCCGGTCTGGGCCTTGCGCAAGGCTTTCCGATTTGAAGAGAGGTTCTTAGAGATGTCCAAGTGGCAAAAGCGATTGTGTTGACAATCGTTTTGACTGGTATTTATGTAAATGTTCCAGGAAAACACATCAAAATCAATCATTTTGGCTGTGGCCCGGGAAAACTAAGGGCGGCTCGACCGCTTTAATGAATGCAACAATGGGAGGAGTACGATGTTGAGAAGGCGCAATCTTTTGGCGGCTGCAGCCGTAATGCCAATCGCAGCCGTTGCGGGCACATCGTCGGCGCAAGCGGCTGGCAAGACCTACTACTGGGTCTCTCATGGAGGACCCGCAGATCCGGTCTGGACGTATTTCCTGGCGGGAGCAAACCTATGGGCAACCGACACAGGCAACACCGTTAACACCTCATTCCATTCGGGCGACGTGCCTTCGCATCAAGAGGCAGTGCGCGCCGCCATCGCCGCGAAGCCCTCAGGCATCGTCTCGACCAGTCCCGATCCGGGGAGCCTGGTGGAGGTGGTGAAGGAAGCGCGCGCCGCCGGCATTCCCATCATCAACTTCAACACGCCGGACCCAACCGCGAACTTCCAGGCCTATGTCGGCGCCGATCTCGGCGTGGTGGGCGAAGGGCTGGGCGCAATATCTCGTGGACAAGAAGCTCGTCAAGGATGGCGACTTCATCTGGATGCCGGTGGAAGTGCCGGGCGCCACCTACGGCGTGCAGGAGGAGGCGGGCGCTTCGACCGTGCTGAAGCCCATGAACATCACCTGGGAAGTGACCGACAACACGCTGGACCAGGCGGAGGTGATAAACCGCATGGCGGATTATCTCACGGCGAACCGGGCGAAGATCAAGGCAATCATCGGCTTGGGCGATCTGGTGACCGGATCGATCAAGCGGGTGTTCGACCAGGTGGGCGTGAAGGCCGGAGAGATTCCGGTGGTGGGCTGGGGCAACTCCACCGACACCACGCAGGAAGTGCTGAACGGCTATGTCAACGCCGCCCAGTGGCAGGACCCGCACGCCACGAGCTACATGGCGCTGTCGCTCGCCGCCATGGCGTCGGGCGGCATTCCCCCGGGCTTCGACATCATCACCGGCGCGCTCTACGAGAAGGACACGGCAGGCGTGTACGACAAGATACTTTCCGGCGGCTGATACTTTGCTCTCTCTCTCCCCCTCGTCGGGAGGGAGAGCAAACAACAAGAGAGGGGGCGGCATGGAACGGTCACTTGTCGAGCGGCTCATCGCGAAGCCGGAGCTGGGGCCGTTGGTTCTCCTGGTGCTCCTGCTCGCCGTGTTCACCGCGATCAATCCCGCCTTCATGTCGGCGCAGAATATCTCCAACGCCTTCACCTTCACGGTCGAGCTTGGCCTCATCGCGCTCGCCATGACGCTGCTGATGACATCGGGCGAGTTCGACCTGTCGGTGGGCTCGGTGTTCGGCTTCTCGGCCGTGCTGATGTGGACGCTGTTCAACACCGGGCTGATGCCGATGGGCGTCGCCTTCCTCGCCGCCATGGCGATGGCGATGTTCATCGGCTGGGTGAACGGCATGCTGGTGACGAAGGAGGGCATACCCTCGTTCCTGGTCACGCTCGGCATGCTGCTGGTGGTGCGCGGCACGGCGCTCTACACCACGCAAGGCTTCCCGCAGAACACCTGGCGCGCGGAAGATCAGTGGCTGGCCGAGGTGCTGGTGGGAGACGTCACCATCTTCGGTCTGCGCCTCTACATGTCGATGTTCTGGTTCGCGCTCGCCGCCATCGTCACCCACTACGTGCTGACGCAGACCAAGGTGGGCAACTGGATCCAGGCCTCCGGCGGCAATTCCAACGCGGCGCGCGCGCGCGGCGTGCCAGTGAACCGGGTGAAGATCATTCTGTTCATGTTTTCCTCCGCCATGGCGGCCTTCGCCGGCATCATCTCCTCGATCCGCACGCAAGCCGCGAACCCCAATTCCGGCACCGGCTACGAGCTCGAGGTAATCGCCATGGTGGTGATCGGCGGCACGGTATTGACCGGCGGGCGCGGCACCATCATCGGTACCGTGCTCGGCATCTTCATCCTGCGCTTCATGAGGAACGGCATCGTGATGATCGGCGTGCCCGGGCTCGCCTACAACATCTTCATCGGCGGCATCATCCTCGCCATGATGGTGCTGCACAACCGCATCGAACGCCGGCACATGACGGGGACCTGACGCGCCATGGCCGAAGATCTGATCCGCATGGAGGGCATCACCAAGCATTACGGCAAGGTGCAGGCGCTGACCAACGTCGACTTCACCGTCCATCCCAACGAGATCGTGGGGCTCTTGGGCGACAACGGCGCCGGCAAATCGACGCTGATCAAGGTGCTTTCCGGCGCGGAGCCGCTCACCTCCGGCGACATCTTCATCAAGGGCCGCAAGGTGACGATGAAATCGACCGCGGACGCCATCGCAAACGGCATCGAGACGATCTACCAGGACTCCGCCCTGGTGCCGCAGCTCTCCATCGCGCGCAATCTGTTCCTGGGCCGCGAGCCCACCAAAGGCTTCAACCGCATGAACCAGGAGGCGATGAACCAAGTGGCGCGCGATCTTTTGAAGAAGGTCGGCATCACCAAGAATATCCCGCCCACCACGCCAATCGGCTCGCTGTCGGGCGGCGAGCGCCAGGCGGTGGCGATCGCGCGGGCCATGCATTTCGACAGCGATCTCATCATCCTGGACGAGCCCACGAACAATCTCGGCGTGGCGGAGACGCAAGGGGTGCTGCGCTTCGTGCGCGGAGCCCGCGATTCGGGCCATTCCTGCATCTTCATCGCCCACAACATTCACCACGTGTTCCAGGTGGTGGACCGCATCGTGGTGATGCGCCGGGGAACCATCGCGGCGGACGACATCGATCCTAAGAAAATGTCGATCGCCGAAGTGGAAGACGTCATTACCGGAGAAACGCACTAACGTCCGCAACCGCAAGGACAGGAAAAATCCGCAATGAGAGGACTTGGCTCTACGGAAAAACCGTTCCGAAATTCGCTGATGTGATGCGTGTTTTTCGAGGTTCTCAAGTGCGGTCACCATGTTGACAACCCAAAAAAACTCGATAGTTTCAAGGCCGGACTAAAGGCGACGCTCGGTATGATCATCTCGCCCGGCTTGTGTGCAATGGACCGTCCTTCGTGGATGTTCTCGCCGTCTTTTCGATCCAAACAGAGATGAATGGGAGGAAGCTCAAATGCAAAAATTTCTTAAAGGAGTTCTTGTCGCCGCCGCAAGCCTGACGGCAATGACAGCGGTCGCCGCAGCGGCAGGGCCGGAAGTTGTGGCTGGACCAGGCTTCAATCCGGAATGCTTTGCCCCGTTCACGGCCGAGACCAAGTTCATGAAGTTTCCGAAGAAGGAAGGTCCCTATCGCATCGCGCTCGCCAACGGCTTCGTTGGCAACACCTGGCGCATTCAAATGATCAAGACCGCAAAGGCCTATGCCGATCAGGCGGATGTCAAAGGCGATATCAAGGAATTGAAGATCGTCTCGACCGGCACGGACGTCGCCGCGCAGATCGCCGCTATCGACAACTTCATCAACTCCGGTTACGACGCGATTCTCACTATTGCCGTGAACCCCACTGCATTCACTCCGGTGATCAAACGCGCCAATAAGGCTGGCGTAGTGCTGATTCCTTTCGACAACGTGCTCGACACAGAAGAAGTCATCCAGGTCAATGAAGACCAGCTGGCCATGGGCAAGATGTGGGGCAACTGGTTGAAGCAGCACATTCCGAACGGCGGTAAAATCCTCGAAGTGCGCGGGCTCCCCGGCAACCAGGTTGATCGCGACCGCCATCTTGGCATTCGCGCCGTGCTGGAGGACCCGGCCGGCCGAAGTACGAGATCATCGAAGTGGTCGGCAATTGGGACGACGGCACCGCGCAGAAGGTGACCGCCGACGCCATCGCCGTGCACAAGAAGTTCGACGGCGTGACGGTGCAAGGCGGCTCCACCGGAACCGTGCGCGCGATGATCGATGCAAGCCACCCCTTCGTGCCGGTGGCGGGCGAAGCAGAGAACGGCTTCCGCAAACTCTGCGCGGAAAACTCTGAGAAGGGACTGCTGTGCTCGTCGGCGGGCCAGTCGCCGGGCCTCGTCGCCATCGCCATGAAGACGGCGATCACGGCGCTGAAGGGCGAAACGCTGCCCCAATATGTGTCGGTGCCGATCCCGCTCACCGAGCATCCAAACTTCAAGGCCGGCGAAAACTACTATCCCGATCTTGGCGACAACTTCTTCACTCCGAACGAATTCGCGCCCTGCGGCGTGAACATTAAGGCGACGGAGATCATGGGCAAGTCGGAAGCCGACCAATAGGCGTCCAGGCGATCGACCAATTGGTGGGCGGCTTAAGGTGCCGCCCGCCGGTGGTCGCTGTCTGAAGATGGATAGTCCCCCGCTTCTCGAGTTGAAACGCGCCTCCAAGCATTACGGCGGCATCGCCGCCTTGACCGAGGTGGATTTCACCGCGCGGGCGGGCGAGATTCACGCGGTGTTGGGGGAGAATGGAGCCGGCAAGTCGACGCTAATCAAGATCGTCTCCGGCGTCACCGACGCGAGCGAAGGCGAAATCCTGGTGGCGGGTCAGCGTGTGACGTTCCGCTCGCCGGTCGAGGCCATGAAGGCTGGCGTCGTCTGCGTGTTCCAGGAGCTGTCGCTGCTTCCCGACCTCACTGTCGCGGACAATCTTTCTATGGCCGATCCGCCGCTGCGCGGCGGGTTGATCGACGCAGGCGCCCAGCGCCGCCGCGCCGTTGAGTTGCTCGCCCGCGTCGGCTGCGAGGACGTGCATCCGCAGGAGCTGGTCAAAAACCTGCCGCTGTCGCGCCGCCAGATGGTGGAGATCGCCAAAGCATTGGCGAAGAAGCCAAGACTTTTGATCCTGGACGAAGCGACCTCCGCGCTCACCGCCGCGGATGTGCAGCGCATCTACGCGATCATCCGCGAGTTGAAGGCCAAAGGCGTCGGCATTCTCTATGTCTCGCACCGCATGCACGAGATTGAGGCTCTGGCCGATGTGGCGACGGTGTTCCGCAACGGCCGCAAGATCGAGACATTCCGCAAGGGCGAGCGTTTGGTGCGCGAGATCATCCAATGATGATCGGCCGCGATGTGAGCCATCAATATCCGCCAAAGCCGCCCTATCAGGCGAACCGGCAGGAAGCCTTAAAGGTGTCCGGTCTCGGCTGGGGCCGCGAACTGAGCGGCATCTCTTTTACCGCCGGCAAGGGTGAGATTTTGGGGCTCGGCGGCCTCGACGGCCAGGGCCAGCGC
>JAAURV010000187.1 GCA_012032065.1 Hyphomicrobiales bacterium | reverse complement strand
CAGGGTTTCCCTGCCGCTCCGGCAAGAAACAAGAGAACAACAATGGACGCGAAGACCATCACCAAGACGAGACTGCCGAGCCGCCATGTCACCGTGGGGCCGGACCGCGCGCCGCACCGCTCGTATCTCTATGCCATGGGCCTGAACGCGGCGCAGATCGCGCAGCCGCTGGTTGGCGTGGCGAGCTGCTGGAATGAAGCGGCACCTTGCAACATCGCGCTGATGCGCCAGGCGCAATCGGTGAAACGCGGCGTGGCCGCCGCCAATGGTACGCCACGCGAGTTTTGCACCATCACGGTGACCGATGGCATCGCCATGGGGCATCAGGGGATGAAGGCCTCGCTCGTGTCGCGCGAGTGCATCGCCGACTCGGTTGAACTCACCATGCGCGGTCATTGTTACGACGCGCTGGTGGGGCTTGCGGGCTGCGACAAGTCGTTGCCCGGCATGATGATGGCGATGGTGCGGCTCAACGTGCCGTCGGTGTTCATCTATGGCGGCTCGATCTTGCCCGGCACCTTCAAGGGCAAGCCGGTGACGGTGCAGGACGTTTTCGAAGCGGTCGGCAAACATTCGGTCGGCGCCATGTCGGATGACGATTTGCTCGAACTCGAGCAGGTGGCGTGTCCCTCGGCCGGCTCCTGCGGGGCTCAGTTCACTGCCAACACCATGGCGACAGTGGCCGAAGCGATCGGCCTGGCGCTGCCATACTCCTGCGGCGCCCCCGCCCCTTACGAAATCCGCGATACTTTCTGCTTCACCTCCGGCGAGAAGGTGATGGAGCTGATCGCACGCAACATCAGGCCGCGCGATATCGTGACCATCAAGGCGCTGGAAAATGCGGCGACGGTGGTCGCGGCATCGGGCGGCTCGACCAATGCGGCGCTGCATCTGCCGGCCATCGCCCATGAGGCGGGGTTGAAGTTCGATCTCTTCGATGTGGCGGAGATTTTCAAGAAGACGCCTTACATCGCCGATTTGAAGCCCGGCGGAAAGTATGTCGCGAAGGACATGTTCGAGGCGGGCGGCATTCCGCTGTTGATGAAGACGCTGCTCGATCATGGCTTCCTGCATGGCGACTGTCTGACCGTCACGGGACGCACCATGGCCGAGAACATGGCCAGCGTGAAATGGAACCCGGATCAGGATGTGGTGCGTCCGGCGAACAAGCCATTCACGGCGACAGGCGGTGTTGTCGGCCTCAAAGGAAATCTCGCTCCCGAGGGCGCGATTGTGAAAGTGGCCGGCATGAAGAACCTGACATTCTCAGGTCCCGCGCGCTGCTTCGACAGCGAAGAGGCATGCTTCGAAGCGGTGAAGGCACGCAAATATAAAGAAGGCGAAGTGCTGGTGATCCGCTACGAAGGCCCGCGCGGCGGACCTGGCATGCGCGAGATGCTTTCGACCACGGCGGCACTTTACGGTCAGGGCATGGGCGAGAAGATGGCGCTCATCACCGACGGCCGCTTCTCGGGCGCAACACGCGGATTCTGCATCGGCCACGTCGGCCCGGAGGCGCAGCTTGGCGGGCCGATCGGGTTGTTGAAGGATGGCGACATCATCTCGATCGATGCGGCTGCGGGAACGCTTTCATGCGATGTTTCCGGCGCCGAACTTGAGAAGCGCCGCAAGACCTGGAAGCCGCGCGAGCATGGTTATGGCTCGGGCGCGCTTTGGAAATATGCCCAGCAAGTAGGGCCCGCCGTCGCCGGCGCGGTCACTCATCCCGGAGGAGCGCAAGAGGGTGTCTGCTACGCCGACATCTGACGGGCTCAATCGCATCTGGCGGCGGATCGCGGTTCTGGCTTTTCTGACGGTGTGCGCCCCAATCGCGCAGGCCGAGGAGGAAGGCGCGGACTTTTTCTCGTACCGTCCGTCTCTGCCCGAACTTCGCCTGCCGGATATCGATCTTGTCCCCTTCTGGACCGACGATCTCAAGAAGGCGAAGCGGGCTTATCGCAAGGGCGACCATGAACGCGCCATCCGGCTCTTCCGGCGCGAGTCCGAAGAAGGGAATATCGTAGCCGACTGGTATCTGGGCCACATCTACCGTACCGGGCGCGGCGTGCCTGTCGACGATGCGACGGCCTATAGCTACTACGCCCGCGTGGCGGATTCGTATGATGTGGAGGAGCCCGACCAGAACCGGCTGCGCATCATGGTGGATGCGATGTTGCGGGTGGCCGACTATCATCGCAAGGGCGTGGATGGTGCTGGCATCCGCCAAGATCCGGCCTACGCCGTCCAGACCTATCTCAAATTGGCGACGACCTATGGCCATCCCGCCGCGCAGTATTCGCTTGGCACCATGCATATCAAGGGCGAGGGCGTGCGCGAAAATCCGCAGCAGGGGTTGAAGTGGCTCATGGCGGCGGCGCGCAAGCGTTATGCACTGTCGGAGGCCTATCTCGGCGATCTCTATTGGGAAGGCCGTCTCGTGCGCCAGGACCGCACGCGCGGATACATGTGGTACATCCTGGCGCAGGAAGCGCTCAGGAACGACGATCACCCGGAAATCGCGCAGCGCTACGAGAGGATGCAGGAGCAGATTACCGAAGACGAGCGGCTCGAGGCGGAAGCGCGGGCGCGGATCTGGGCGGAGCGCTATCCGGTGGAGCCAAATGCGGTTCAGTGAGCATCTTGCGAAGCGGCCAGCTTAACGACTACACAGTTGGGCAATGGACGACGCTCCCGAAATTCTCGACATACGCCCGGCGCGAACCTCGGTGATTTCGCGGCTGCGCAACTATTTCTTCACCGGTCTCGTCATCACCGCACCCATCGCCATCACGATCTGGGCCACTTACTGGTTCGTGACGCTGTTCGACGCATGGGTGAAGCCATTCATCCCGGCTTACTACAATCCGGACAACTATCTTCCCTTCGAGCTGCCAGGCTTCGGACTGATTTTCGCGCTGGTCTCGATCACCGTGATCGGCGCGCTCGCCGCCAATCTCGTTAGGGCGCACGCTGATCGGCTGGTGGGACAAGCTGCTGAACCGGACGCCGGTGGTGCGCTCGATCTACAAGGGATCGAAGCAGATTTTCGAGACCATCTTCTCGCAGAAGGGCGCATCGTTCCGCTACGTGTGCCTCGTCGAATGGCCTCGCCGGGGAACATGGTCATTGGGCTTTGTATCGCGCGAAGTGGATGGCGGGCTCGTGGGTCTCGAAGCCGGGCGGCGGATGTATGCGGTCTATGTCTCCACAACGCCGAACCCGACATCGGGTTATGTGTTCTTCGCGGACAGGGACGACGTGCAGATCCTCGACATGACGGTCGAGGATGGATTGAAGCTGGTGATTTCGATGGGGCTGGTGTTCCCGGACCGGCCGGCGCGCCCAGCCGATGAGCTGGCAAAAGCGGGCCATTCGCGCCGCGTCAGCCAGAAGAAAGCAACTTGATCGCTTCGTCCCGCTCGAAGAGATAAAGAAGCAGCCGCAGCGCTTCGCCGCGTTCGGTTCTGAGGGACGGGTCGCGGCGCAGGATCAACGCGGCATCGTCATGGGCGGCGGTCATAAGGTCTTGATGCGCGCCGATGTCCGCGAGCCTGAATTCCGGGAGGCCGGATTGGCGCGTTCCCAGTACCTCCCCGGCCCCTCTGAGCCGCAAGTCCTCCTCGGCGATGCGGAAGCCGTCATCTGTCTCACGCAAAATTGTTAGCCGCGCCTTGGCGGTCTCGCCCAGAGGCTCCTGATAGAGCAGGACGCAAGCCGACTTCTCGCTGCCACGGCCGACGCGGCCGCGAAGCTGATGAAGCTGCGCGAGGCCGAAGCGTTCGGCATTCTCCACGATGATGATTGTCGCTTCGGGCACATCGACGCCGACTTCGATGACCGTTGTGGCGACGAGAATGGAGATGGTTCCGGCTTTGAAGGACGCCATCGTGGCATCTTTCGCGGAGCCTTTCATCCGGCCATGGACGAGGCCCGCCTGGCGGGGAAAAATCCGAGCGAGCGCGGCGTGGCGCTCCTCGGCGGCGGCGCTCTCGACCTTGTCGCTTTCCTCGACCAGCGGACACACCCAATATATCCGTTGCCCCTTCGCCAAGCTGCGGCGGATGCCATCGATCACATCGTCGATGCGCGAAAGTGGGATGGTTCGCGTGTCAATGGCTTGCCGCCCGGCAGGCTTCTCGGTGAGGCGCGAGACATCCATGTCGCCGTAAACCGTGAGCGCCAAGGTGCGCGGAATGGGTGTTGCGGTCATCACGAGTAAATCGGTCGCAGCACCCGCTTTCGCCTGTAGCGCCAAACGCTGATGAACGCCGAAGCGGTGCTGCTCGTCGATGACGGCGAGGCCCAGGTCGCGGAAGCTGACTCCTTCCTGAAATAACGCATGGGTGCCGATAAGAATGTCGCAATCGCCATTTCGCAGCCTTTCAAGAGTCTCTTCGCGCTGTTTTCCCTTTTCCCTGCCGGTGAGGAGATCGATCCGCAAACCAGCAGCGGCGCAGATCGGTTCGAGTGTCGCGAAATGCTGGCGCGCGAGAATCTCGGTGGGCGCCATCAATGCTCCTTGTGAACCACATTCGGCCGCAACCGTTAAGGCGAGGAGCGCGACCACGGTTTTTCCAGAGCCCACATCGCCTTGCAGCAAGCGCAACATGCGTTCGGGGGCGGCCATGTCGGCAACGATTTCCGAAACGGCCTGTGTTTGTCCGGCCGTAAGGGTGTAGGGCAGGGCGGCGATGATCTTCGTGCGTAAACGGCCGTCGCCGTTGAATTGCCGCCCCGCCGTGCGTTTCATGTGCCGGCGGACCAGTCCCAGCGCGAGTTGGTTGGCGAGCAACTCGTCGTAAGCAAGCCGCGTCCGTGAAGGGGACAGAGGCCCCACGCCCGAAACTGTTTCCGGGTGATGCAAGGCACGGAGAGATGCGGCGAAGTCTTGCCAGCCGTGGCGCTGCTGGTAGGCGGGATCGAGCCATTCCGGCAATTGGGGAATGCGCTCGGTGGCGGTGCGGATGGCGCGGCCCAGCAGTTTCCCGCCGATGCCTTCGGTCAGCGGATAAACCGGCTCGATGGTGGGGAGGGCTGCCAGCTGATCGGCGGTCAGCACATGGTCCGGATGCACGATCTGCGGTTCGCCGCCATACCATTCCACCTTGCCGGAAATGTAGCGCTGTTCGCCGGTTGGCAGGAGGCGCGACAGGTGATCGCCGAAGGTTTGGAAGAAGACGAGGGTGAGAACGCCGGCGCCGTCGCTCACGGTGACTTTGTAAGGAGCCTTGCTGCCCTTTTGCGGCGGCCTGTGCTGCATGACCCTGGCTTCGACGGTCACGGTTCCTTCGCGGGGTAACTCCGAGATTGAGGGCCGGTAGCGCCGGTCGATCAGGCCATGGGGGACATGGAGCAGAAGATCGATGATGCGGGCAGGGTTCCCCGCCGCGGCTCCCTGCGGATTGACCAGCTTCGCCAGCACCTTTTCGAGCTTGCTGCCGATGCCCCTGATTTGGGTGGCGCTGGCAAAGAGGGGGTTGAGGATTTCGGGCCGCATACGATGAATGTGAAGGGATTTCGCGCGTTCGCCAAGTGCATTGCACGTAAGTCTTCCACCGTTTATTGAGGCGCGCGATGACCTCCTCCCAAGCCAATCTGGAAACCGCCAGAAAGCGCCTCACTTGGCGTGCGTCGCATCGTGGCACGCGAGAGCTTGATCTCGTTGTGGGTGGCTTCGTGCGCGCCCGCGCTACGGCTATGACAGTGGGCGAGATCGCTGAGCTTGAGGAACTGCTCGAACTGCCGGACGATCTCTTGCAGGCGTGGCTCACCAAGTCGGCAGCCGTTCCGCCGGAACAGGACAGTGCGCTGTTGCAGGACCTTCTGTCGTACAGGCCATGATCGATCTTGCGGAACTGAAGCGCCGCCTCGGCAAGCCTGGGCGTCATGATGTGTCGGCCGTGGTTACAGGCTTCGATGCGCTGGTGCTTGGCGAACTGGCGCAACAGCCGGGCGTGCCGCCGCTTCTTTTCGTGGCGAGCGATGACCAGCGTTACGTGTCAATCGCGGAGCAATTCGAGTTCTTTGCGCCCGAGATTGATGTGGCGCGCTTCCCGGCCTGGGACTGCCTGCCTTACGATCGGATATCGCCGGCAGCCGATGTCATTGCACGACGGCTTTCGACGCTTTCGCGGCTGGCGGAAGGTGGCATTCAGCCGCGTATCATCCTGACGACTGTCGCGGCGCTTCTGCAGCGGGTGGTGGCCCGGGAAAACTCGGCTCCTCGCGACTTTCGGCAAAGCCCGGTCAGAATGTTGGCATCGAAAATCTCACGGCGTTTCTCGCGGCGAATGGCTACATCCGATCGAGCGCCGTGGTCGAGCGTGGCGAGTTCGCGGTGCGTGGCGGCATTCTCGATGTGTTTCCGCCAGGACTTGAAGCGCCTGTAAGACTTGATTTCTTTGGAGACACAATTGAATCGATCCGCAGTTTCGATCCCGAGTCGCAAACGCTCCACATCGGCGCTCGACACTCTTCGCCTCAACGCCGCGAACGAAGTGC
>JAAURV010000186.1 GCA_012032065.1 Hyphomicrobiales bacterium | reverse complement strand
AGCCCCAGGTCTCGACCACCGTCGCCAGAGCGATGCGGCGGCCTTCCGCGAGCCATTCGGAGGCCTGTTGCAGAATTTTGGGATCGCTGGATGCCATGGTGAACCTCACGCTACCTGTTTGCCGTTCAGCCACTTCTTCGGATCATGCGCCGCCCCGGCGGGGCCTGCAAGAGCGGCCGCCAAATCGCGCAGGCTGTCGAGGGAATGAACCGGCCTGAATTCGTCGACAAACGGCATCATGGCGCGAATGCCGCCAGCCAATGCTTTGAAGCCTTCGAAGCGCAGCAGCGGATTGAGCCAGACGATGCGTTTGGTCTGGCGGCGCAGGCGCTGCATTTCGATTTGGAGCAGACCGGCATCCTCGCGGTCGAGGCCATCGGTCATGATCAGGACGTGCGCGTTTTGAGTGAGCACGCGCCTGGCCCAACGGTAGTTGAATTCCTTGAGCGAGGCGCCGATGCGGGTGCCGCCGGACCAATCTTTCACCGCACCGGAGACTTTGGTCATGGCCTCGTCGATGTCGCGCCGGTTCAGTTCGCGGGTGATGTTGGTGAGCCTGGTGCCGAACAGGAAGACCGACACGCGGTCACGGTCGTTGGTGAGAGCGTGGAGGAAGTGCAGGAACATGCGGCTGTAGTTCGAGCATGAACCGGAAATGTCGCAGAGCACGACGAGCGGCGGTTCGTGCCATTGCTTCTGGCGGCGCTCCAGATCGATGAAATGGCCCCCTGCCCTGAGCGAGCCTTTGAGCGTGCGGCGCATGTCGATCGCTGGACCATGCGATGCGCGCTCCCAGCGCCGTGTCATCACCTCGATCCGATGCAGCCGCATCTTGGAGATCGCCTGCTTCGCCAGTGCCTGCTCGGCCACCGTCATCTGCTCGAAGTCCTTCTTGCGCAGCACTTCCTCGGCGGAGGCGGTGAAAGTTGCGTCGACTTCGATGTCGTCCTTCTTCTGGCGCTGCTGGCTTTGGGTTTCGCGGCTGTCGAACATGGCTTCGGCCAAGCGGCGGAAACCGGCCTGCTTCGCCTTTTCGCCCGCATCGCGGGTGATCGAATGGAAGAACAGCTGCATGAGCTGTTCCAGCATTTTCGGTTTCTTCCAGAACACGTGGAACGCCTGGTCGAACAACTCGCGTTGATCGCGGCGCTTTACGAATACCGCGTGGAGCGTCCAGTAAAAGTCCTCGCGGGTGCGGATCGCGCCGCAGCTTGCCGCATCGAGCGCATCGAGCACCGTTCCGGGGCCTACGGGAATGCCCGCCTCGCGCAAGACCCGGGCGAAATGCATGATGTTCTCCGCCAGCTTGCCGGTAAGCGGGCGTTGGTTCTGGTTGGCGGCAAAGGGCTGCATGGGACTTATGTATGCGCCATGGCGCGGATTTCATCCTTGATCTGATCGAGGATGCGCTTGGCTTCGGTGCCCTGCATGCGCGAAATGTCGTCCTGGTACTTGAGCAGCACGCCAAGCGTGTCGTTCACCGTCTGCGGATCGAGGGTTAGGCTGTCGAGCTCGTGGAGCGCGGTAACCCAATCCAGCGTCTCGGCCACGCCGGGTGCTTTATAGAGATCGACGCCACGCAGCGATTGCACGAAGAGGACCACTTCCCTGGCCAGCTCTTCGGATGCTCTTGGCCGCCGCGCCTTGACGATTTCGAGTTCGCGCCGCGCATCGGGATAACCGACCCAATGATAGAGACAGCGGCGTTTCAAGGCGTCGTGCACTTCGCGGGTGCGGTTCGAGGTGATGACGACGATGGGTGGCTCTTCCGCTTTAATCGTGCCTAGCTCCGGCACCGTGACCTGGAAGTCCGAAAGCACCTCCAATAGAAAGGCTTCGAACGCTTCGTCGGTGCGGTCGAGTTCGTCAATCAAAAGCACCGGCGCTTCGCCTTTCGGCGCATCGAGCGCCTGAAGCAGGGCGCGCTTGATCAGAAAGCGCTCGGCGAAGATGTCCTGGCCCAGCCGCTTGCGGTCGAGTTCGCCCGCTGCTTCGGCGAGGCGGATCTCGATCATCTGGGCGGAGTAGTTCCACTCGTAGACGGCGGAGTTGATGTCGAGGCCTTCGTAGCATTGCAGCCGGATGAGCTTGCGGCCAAGGGCCTCCGCCAACACCTTCGCAATCTCGGTTTTGCCGACCCCTGCCTCGCCTTCGAGAAAGATGGGCCGGCCCATGCGCAGGCCCAGATAAACGACGGTCGCCAGATCGCGGCCCGCGACATAGCCCTGCGCCTCGAGAAGCCTGAGGGTTTCGTCGATCGAGGCCGGCAGAGATCGGGCCATTGTCACTCCTTCGAAACGAAAGCCCGCGAGTGCGCGACCCGCGGGCCTTCCGAGTTTCGCGCAAGTCTTACTTTGCCGCCGTCACGGCGCGGCGGGCCATGACGCCGATCAAGTGGGCCCGGTATTCCGCCGAGGCGTGCATGTCGCTGTTGAGGCCCTTCGACTTCACCGATAGGCCTTCCAGCGATTTGGCCGAGAAGTTCTTGGCGAGTGCCGCTTCCATTTCGGGAACGCGGAACACGCCAGGCCCGGCGCCGGTCACGGCGACGCGCACCGAGCCATCGCCCATCTGCGCCACGAACACACCGACCATGGCATAGAGGGAGGCGGGGTTCGGGAACTTTGCGTAACCGCTTTTCTTCGGAATCGGAAACTCCACGGCCGTGATTACTTCGGAGCTCTTGAGCGCCGTCGAGAACATGCCGGTGAAGAACTTCTCGGCGGGGATCTTGCGTTCGCTGGTGTGGATCGTGGCGCCGAGAGCCAGGCAGGCGGAAGGATAATCCGCCGCCGGATCGTTGTTGGCAACCGAACCGCCGATGGTGCCGCGGTGGCGCACATGCGGATCGCCGATTCCGCCAGCAAGGATTGCGACACCGGGGATGGCTTTCTTCAGGCCCTTGTCGGCGGCCACATCGGCGTGAGCCGTGCCGGCGCTGACGGTCACCGACTTCGCGCCCACCTTCACGCCACCCTTGTTCAACCCCGAGAGGTCGATCAAGTCGGTCGGGTTGGCCAGTCCCTGCTTGAGCGCGGGGATCAGCGTGTGGCCGCCGGACAGGAACTTCCCGTCCTTGGCCTTCTTCATCGCCTTGACCGCGTCCGCGACCTTGGCGGGGCGATGATATGCAAAGTTTTCCATAGTGTCCTCCCGCCTTACTCAGCGGCCTTCTTCATGGGTTGCATGGCCTTCCAGACCACGTGCGGACTGGCAGGCATTGGAACGTCGCGCACGCCGAGTGCGTCCGTCACCGCGTTCATCACGGCGGCTGGAGACGCAATGGCGCCGGCTTCGCCGCAACCCTTCATGCCCAGGGGATTGGTCGGGCATGGGGTGCAGGTGAAGCCGAGCTTGAACGAAGGAACATCCGCGGCGCGCGGCATGCAGTAGTCCATGTAGGAACCGGTCAAAAGCTGGCCGGAGTCGCTGTCATAGACACAGCCTTCGGTCACGCCTGGCCGATGCCCTGCACGATGCCGCCATGCACCTGGCCTTCGACGATCATCGGGTTGATCACGTTGCCGAAGTCGTCGACCGCCACATAGTTGGCAACGGTGGTCACACCAGTATCGGGATCGATCTCGACTTCGCAGATGTGCACGCCCGCCGGGAACACGAAGTTCGCCGGGTCATGAAAGGCACCCTCCTTGAGGCCTGGTTCGATTTCGGAGGAATTGAACTTATGCGCCACATAGGCGGACAAGGCCACTTCGCCAAAAGCCATTTTCTTATCGGTCCCCTTGACGGTGAACGAGCCGTTGTTGAACTCGACGTCATCCACCGAGGCTTCCATCACCGCGGCAGCCACTTTTTTCGCCTTGGCCTCGATCTTGTCGAGCGCCTTGGAGATCGCGGTCATGCCGACGGCGCCGGAACGGGAGCCGTAGGTTCCCATGCCAAACTGCACCTTGTCGGTATCGCCATGCACGATCGACACATTGTTGATGTCGATGCCGAGACGGTCCGACACAAGCTGGGCAAAGGTCGTTTCGTGACCCTGTCCATGGCTATGCGATCCGGTGAGGACCTCCACCGAACCGACAGGATTGACCCGCACTTCGGCCGACTCCCACAAGCCGACGCCGGCACCCAGCGAGCCGATGGCCGCTGACGGTGCTATGCCGCAGGCCTCGATGTAAGCCGAGAAACCGACACCACGCAGCTTGCCGGCACGGGCGGAGGCCGCCTTGCGTTCAGCAAACCCCTTATAATCGGCCATATCGAGCGCCTTATCGAGCGCGGCCGCGTAGTCGCCAGCGTCGTAACACATGATCACCGGCGTCTGGTGCGGGAACGAAGTGACGAAGTTGCGGCGGCGGAATTCCGCCGGGTCCATCTTCAGTTCGCGCGCAGCGGTTTCAACGATGCGCTCCACCACATATGTGGCTTCCGGACGGCCCGCGCCGCGATAGGCATCAACAGGAGCCGTGTTCGTGTAAACCGTATCCACCTCCGCATAGATGTTCGCGATGTTATATTGGCCCGAAAGCAGCGTGGCGTAGAGATAGGTCGGCACGCAGGACGAGAAGGTCGACAGATAAGCGCCGAGAGACGCCGTGGTGTGAACCTTGAAGCCCACGATCTTGCCGGACGAGTCGGTTGCCAGTTCGGCATGGGTCACATGATCGCGGCCATGCGCGTCGGCAAGGAAGCTTTCGGTGCGTTCGGCCGTCCACTTGATCGGACGTCCGCCGATCCGCTTCGAGGCCCATACGCAGACGACTTCCTCGGCATAGATGAAGATCTTCGATCCGAAGCCGCCGCCCACATCGGGAGCGATCACCCGGAGCTTGTGCTCGGGTGCGAGGCCATGGAACGCCGAGATCACGAGTCGCGCCACATGCGGGTTCTGGCTGGTGGTATAGAGTGTGTAGCTTTCCGTTCCGGTGTCGTAGGAGCCGATTGCCGCACGCGGCTCCATGGCGTTGGGAATGAGCCGATTGTTGACGAGATCGATCTTGGTCACATGGGCGGCTGATTTGAGGGCCGCATCGGTTGCCGCCTCATCGCCCAGCGACCAGTTGAACACCCGGTTGTCGGGAGCAACGTCATGGACCTGCGCGTTCGACTTCATGGCCTTGCCGGCATCCACTACGTGCGGCAGCACGCCATAGGACACGGCGACCGCGGCGGCAGCGGCTTTCGCCTGCTCCTTTGTTTCCGCCACGACGACCGCAACATGGTCGCCGACGTAGCGCACCTTGCCCTGGGCCAGGATCGGATGCGGGCCCGCCTTCATCGGCGAACCATCCTTCGAGTGGATCATCCAGCCGCAGATCAGGCCGCCGATCTTGTCGGCCGACACATCATCCCCCGTAAATACGCCGACGACGCCCGGCATCTTCCTGGCCTTGGCGGTGTTGATCGACTTGATTGACGCATGGGCGTGCGGGCTGCGAACAAAATAGGCGTAGGTCTGGCCCTTGAGATTGATATCGTCGGTGTACTGGCCCTTGCCGGTGATGAAACGCTGGTCTTCCTTGCGCTTTACGCGTGCGCCGATTCCGGTCTCGCTCATTCCAGTTCTCCTTACATTGCTTCCGCGCCGGCCTTAACGGCGGCGACGATATTGTGGTAGCCGGTGCAGCGGCAGATATTGCCTTCAAGCTCGTGACGGATGGTTTCATCGTCGAGCTTCTTGCCCTTGCGCTTCACGATATCCACGGCGGCCATGATCATGCCGGGCGTGCAGAAGCCGCATTGCAAACCATGATGCTCGCGAAATGCCTCCTGCATCTGATGCAGTTTGCCATTCTTGGCGAGGCCTTCGATTGTGGTTACCTGCGCGCCTTCACAAGCCATCGCCAGCGCAGTGCAGGACTTTACGGCCTTGCCGTCCACGTGCACGACACAAGCGCCGCATTGACTGGTGTCGCATCCCACATGTGTGCCTGTCAGGCCCAGCTTGTCTCGCAGGAACTCCACAAGAAGCGTGCGCCCTTCGACTTCGCCGCACACTTTCTGCCCGTTCACCGTCATGGAAATTGCCGGCATCGACTTCTCCTCCCATAGAACCCCTGGCATCCTCCGGACCATGCGCAGCGTTGCACTGGCAATAGAAAATCCGGCGGGGGCATGTATCTTCGCCGCGGGCATACTCGGATGACTTCAATAGCCGGTCAAGCGATACGAAGGTGCCTCGCACTGCGGCATGTTGGTAAACCTGCCGAAATTTGCGATGGTGCAGTGCACACTTGAAACCGGCATGGGGGATTTGCCGTAGTCTGTGTCAGGAGGAACGACGCCCATGAAACGCTTGCTGCTGGTTATCGCCGTGCTGTTGTTGTTGCCGCTGCGTGTGTTGGCGCAAACGCCTGATGCCGTGGCGTCAGCCGAATTCGAGAGGATCATTACCGATCAGATCGAGGCCTTCAAAGCCGATGACGGCACGCGCGCCTATGGCCATGCCGCGCCGATGATCCAGAAAGTCTTCCCCACACCCGAAACCTTCATGGACATGGTGAAGAAAGGCTACCGTCCGGTCTATCGCCCGCAATCCTATAAGTTCGGGAGCGCGGAGACAGATTCGA
>JAAURV010000185.1 GCA_012032065.1 Hyphomicrobiales bacterium | reverse complement strand
CGAAGGTGTGAAGCTGCCGTAGCTGAGGTCTTGCTCCGCCAGCCTGCCGAGCACTTCCTCAGTCGCGGCGCAGGGCCGCGCCTCAAGCAAATCCCGGATGCGGCCGATGACGCGGCTGAAGTCGTTGAATGTATCCGCCAACACGATGCTCCCCACTTGACGGTTCCGGCCACGGTGTCATGGCGGAACCGCTTGGGCGCTTGCAAGGGGAAAAGTGCGGGAATGCTAAACGGCGAACAGCGGCACGCCCATGATCGCCTGGATAAAGATGGCGGCGGTCACAACAGTGATGGCAAGCGCCGATAGCCAGATGGTGCTGGCCCGCGGCCGGAGCCACGCCGCCAACGGCACGAACTGCATTGCGTGAAGCCCAGCGAAATGCGCAACCCGCAAATCCCCTCCAGTCGTGGACCAACGGAAGAAGGCAAGCCCATCCGCATCCGTGGCAGCGCCACCCACCCAATGGCCGGGCTGGGAGCCGAGATAAGCGCCGGCAATGGTGCCAAGCACGGCTCCTAACATCAGCCCTATGCCCGCCGCGCGGGCATGGAGCCCGGTTTCCGTGCGCAGCAGCCGCCATCCGAACCAAGCCGTGATCGCGGTGAGACCCACGGCGAGAAGTCCCATCACTTTGTACGCAACAGCCGCGAACTGAGTGGAGACATTGAAATGCGAGGCTTCGCCGCGCGAGGCGCGCCACGCCATGTAGGCGACTTCGAGAGCAAAGAAGATGACGAACGCATATGACATGGCGCGATTGACGCGCGAGCCTCGCTCCGCCTCGCTCATCAGTGCGAAAGCCCAGCCGAAGGTCAGCACATGCACGGTGAACGACAGCATGAACTTGAACGGCTTGTCCCAGACATTGACGCCGTTGATTGTGCGCTCATCGATGAAGCCAGCCGTGAAGAACATCGCGCAAATGGCAGCGCCCGCAAGTGCCGCCCGCCACCAGAACGGCGAAGCCGTCCGGATCGTGTTCAGGAACCGGACGACAGGAACGGGCTCCTGAAGGTTTGTCGCGGCAATTGAAGCGGACATCTTGTTTTCTCCTAGACCGCAGTGGTGCTGGGGCGGCGCAGTAGTTGGCGGCTCGCGATGAAAGCTATGAGGCCGATGGGGCCGAAGAGGAAAGTGAGCGGCAGAATGATCGCGAGCGGCCAGCGCGGAAGCTGCTCAAGTGCCGATTGACGGGCGATCCAGGCGCCGACGAAGAGATCGAAAGCGAGATAATGCACCCATCCCGCGAGCGCCGCCCAGGGATAGGTGAAGAGCTTCTGAACGTTCCCGAGGCTGTCGAAGCCGCCTTCGGCACGCGCGAAGAAGAATGCGATCAGCACGAGATAGAGCGCGGACAAAGCGAGTGGAATCGCGCGTCCAGCGATACGATCACGCCACCGCTCCCGCCGCAGGATCACCGACAAGCCGAGAACAATCCAGCCGGCGAGAGCCGCGAAGTTGGCAACCTGAAAAATCATCTCCGGCGTCATCTCAAGAGCCTTATCTTGACGTTGTAAAGATACTGGATTGAAAATCTTGACAATGTCAAGATAAGAATCTAATGAAGTTCATCATGGCGCGGGAAAAGCGGAGTTACCATCACGGCGGCCTGCGCGAGGCGCTGGTCGGGGCGGGGACCGCCATTCTCGAGAAACATGGCCTTGCGGATTTGAGTCTCAGAGCCATTGCCCGCGCCGCAGGCGTGTCCCATGCCGCCCTCACTCATCATTTCGAAACGCTCGCCGACCTTCTGGCCGAGATCGCGGCGCGCGGGTTCGAGCGTTTCGTTACGCAGCTTGCAAGAAAATCGGAGGGAAGCGCCACACCGGAAACAAAGCTCGGCGCCATGAGCCGCGCCTATGTCGGCTTCGCGCTGGAAAACCCGGCAGTCTACGAATTGATGTTCCGGCAGGGATCGAAGGACCTGGATTCGGCGCATTTGGACCAAGCGGCGGGCGCCGCTTGGCGTCAATTGGAAGACGCAGTGGCGGCGATTGACCCTGAAAACGCCCAACAGCGCGCCGCCTTCGTCTGGTCCGCCGTCCATGGCCTTGCAACATTACTCATCGACAAACGTTTTCCACCCTCGGTCGATGTTCATGGCCTGATCGATGCCAACGCAGCGAGGATCGCAAAGGCGGTGGGGGCAAATTGATTCTCCCGTCTTGCCAACGCCGATGCTCCGGCTCATCAAGACAGCATGCGGAACATCCTCGATCTCGGCCTTTATCCACTCGACTCTCCGGGTACACCAGCATGGCAAGCGCTGGTTGCCCGATGCCGTGGCGACCTGGCGCGCGATGGCATGTTCAATCTCGAAGGGCTGGTCAGGCCCGAGGCGCTTAGTCGAGCGATCTCCGAATTGAAGCCCGTCATCGATGCATCCTCTTTCGAGCACAAGCGGCGGCACAACATTTATTTCAAGAAAGAGATTCCAGGCCTCGCACCCGAACATCCGGCACTCGCGCTGAAGGAAACGGTCAATCATACGGTGTGCGCAGATCAGATTCCGGAAAGCGTGCCGATGTGGATTACGAGTGGCCGCCCTTCATGGTGTTCCTCGCGGCCACAATGGAGTTGCCGAGCCTCTACGCCATGCTCGATCCCTTGGCGCGCGTGAATGTGATGGCCTATCGCGAAGGCGAGCAGCTCAACTGGCATTTCGACCGCAGCGAATACACCACGACTCTGCTGTTGCAGGCCCCGCAGGAGGGCGGCGAGTTCATCTACCGCAGCAACCTGAGATCAGAGCGCGATCCCAACTACGATGGCGTGGCCAAACTCCTGCGCGGCGAGGACCCGGAAGCGAAATCGCTCAAGCTCTCCGCTGGAACGCTCAACGTATTCAAAGGCAAGAACACCGCCCACTGCACGAGCCCCGTGAAAGGCCCCCGCGAGCGCATCATCGCCGTATTCTCCTATTATCCCCGCCCCGGCGTGCGTTTTACGCGCGAGGAGCAGATGGGGTTTTATGGGCGGGCAGTATAAGCTCCTTTCAGGCCGTCATCCCGGGCATGAGGCACCAAACCGAGCATTGCTCAAACTCGACCATACGAAAACGTGCGCGGAGCGCCCAACTCACTCACCGCTTGATTTAAGCAGCATGTTACAATCGCTTATGTTTCGTCCCAATCTTGGAAGCGTAGGCCAAAACGCTACTTCACACGTCTAATCGTCCTTAGTGAATCCCCGTCTCTGATTGAAACGGTTGGAGGCGGGGCCGGCTTTGGCGGGGGCGGTTCTTTGGGAGGTGGCGTGGTGCTCGAGCCAATCGTAGGCATAGTTCTCAAACCCTTGGTGAATCCGGTGCGATCCAGAAGTTAATGTAGTAGCAAACCGAGACAATTGCGATAGCAAATAAAGCCCCAACTATGGCCCGTTTCGCGCGGTACAATTCTTCTGAACGGTAAAGATTGGCTTTCCAATTTCGCTGACAGCATCTGGCCAACGCGTCTGAAAGGAAATCGTCAAAGTCGGATCGCGCAAATGACTCATCGCCATTGTGCGAATATTTTCTGTGCCAATCCTCCAAGTCCGACCAGTACGTCATCATCGTTTCGGCGCCGGCAGGTGTTCATACTCCGAACCAATTACGGCTCTGGCGCACCAATATGCCGACAGGAGAAGCGCGAGAACGGATACAACGGCTGCAAACAAAAATAGAAGCTCAAAATTGTACTGGAAGAATCCCTGCAAGTTAAAATTAAACTTGGTGAAATAGTAACCGATCAAGCCAAACAGTCCTGCAACGATGCCGATTGGCAACGCAAACATGCTCTCCAGCGACTTCTTACGGTCGAGTTCATGAAAATATAGCTCCTTAAGAAGTTCTGTTTTCGCCGACATTGAATATTACCCCCGCATCCTCTCCCCCTTCGGATCGAACAGCGGTTCCGCGATTACGCGCGCCTTGCGCATGTCGCCGATGATTTCGATTTCGAAGTCCTGTTCGCCCGCCACATCCTTCGGCACATAGCCCTGGGCGAGGGATTTGTCGACGTAGTGCGCGTAGCCGCCCGATGTCACCCAGCCTACAACCTTGCCCCTGTGCCAGATCGGTTCGTCGCCAAGCACATCCGCGTCTGCGGCATCGACGATCATCGAGACGCGCCGGAGGTTCCCGCCCGACTGCTTCTCCTCGAGAGCCTTCTCTTGCCCGATGAAGCCGTTCTTGCCGAGATCGATGAAACGGTCGAGGCCCGCTTCGAATACGCCATAGATGGGGCGAAGTTCGCGGTACCAGGTGGGGAAGTTCTTTTCCAGACGCATGGAGAGCAGTGCCCGCATGCCGAAATTCACGATGCCGAATTCCGCGCCCGCCGTCGCGATCTCCTGATAAAGCCGGCGCTGATAATCGGGCGCCACCCAGATTTCGTAACCGAGATCGCCTGTGTAGGTGACGCGGTTGATCAGCGCCGGGCAGTTGGCGATATCCATGGCGCGGTGATCCATGAACTTGAAGGCAGCGTTCGAGACATCGGCATCGGTGAGTTTCGCCAGCACGGCCCGTGAGTTCGGCCCGGCAATGGAGAGGCCGACAAGTCCCATATCGTAGCGATGGATCGCGACCGAACCATCCGTGGGCTGATGTTTTTCGAACCACCGCATGTGATGCTTCTGCGCCTGACTCGAGCCCACATGTAGAAAGTCCCGTCGCCGGCCTTTGCGATGGTGAAGTCGCCAATGAGCTTGCCATTCTCGTTGAGCATGGGTGTCAAACAGATGCGCCCCGTCTTCGGCATCTTGTTGGTCATGAGCCGCGACAGGAACGCTTCGGCGCCCTCGCCTGAGAAACGATACTTGGCAAAATTTGCGATCTCGGTCACGCCCACGCTCTTGCGGGTCGCCAGCACTTCCGCTTTCACATGCTGAAAGTCATTCGAGCGCCGGAACGATACGATGTCTTTTGGCGCGACGCCCTTGGGCGCGAACCACAAGGGCGTTTCAAGGCCCCAGCTATCGCCCATGACGGCGCCTTGCGCGAGCATCGTGTCATAGAGCGAGGTGGTTTGCTGCGGCCTGGCGGCGGGAAGCTCCTCGTTGGGAAAGCGGATGGAGAAGCGCCGCGAATAATTCTCGCGTACTTTTGCGTTCGTGTAGCTGCGCGTCGCCCATTCGCCGAAGCGCGCCACGTCCATGCCCCACACATCGAAGCCGGGATCGCCATGCGCCATCCACTGCGATAGCGCGAGGCCAACGCCGCCGCCCTGACTGAAGCCCGCCATCACGCCGCAAGCGCACCAGTAGTTCTTTAAGCCCTGCACCGGCCCCACCAGCGGATTGCCGTCGGGCGTGAAGGTGAACGGCCCGTTGATCACGCGCTTGATGCCCGCCTTTGCGATCGCTGGAAAATGTTTGTATCCAAGCTCGAGATTGGGCGCGATGCGATCGAGATCGGGTTGCAGCAATTCGCGCCCGAACGTCCACGGCGTCGTCTTTGGCTGCCACGGCACGCAAGCCTGCTCGTATGTGCCAAGCACGAGTCCGGAGCGCTCCTGCCGCATATAGATCTCGCCCTTGAAGTCGATGGCATGCGGCAATTCATGGCCGCGCTCCTTGTTGAAGGCGATCACTTCCGGCATCTCATCGGTCACGAGATACATGTGCTCCATGGCGAGCACAGGTAGCTCGAACCCCGCCATGCGCCCGATCTCGCGCGCCCATAACCCGCCGCAGTTGACTACATGCTCGGCATGGATCGTGCCTTTCTCCGTGATCACATCCCAGCCGCCATCGCCGCGCGGCTTCAGCTCCGTGACGCGGCAGTTCTGATAGATCTCCGCGCCGCCGATCCGCGCCGACTTGGCATAGGCATGAGTTGTGCCCTCGGGGTCGAGATTGCCATCCGCCTTGTCGAGCAGCGCGCCGACGAAATACTGCTCCTCCAGCAGCGGATGCAGCGCCTTCGCTTCCTTCATGGTGAGCAGTTCGGACTCGATGCCGAGATAGCGCGCCCGCGCATGCGCCATCTTGAGCCAGTCCATGCGGTCCTTGGTATCGGCGAGGATGAGCCCGCCTGAGCGATGCAGCCCGCAAGCTTGGCCGGAAATCTTCTCAAGCTCGTTGTAAAGCCCGATCGTATAGCCCTGCAGTTTCGCCACATTGGGATCGCCGTTGAGCGTGTGGAACCCGCCCGCCGCATGCCATGTGGATCCAGACGTCAGGATATCGCGTTCCACCAGCACCACATCCTTCCACCCGGCTTTGGTCAGATGATAGAGAACGCTGCAACCGACGACGCCGCCGCCGATGACGACGGCCTGGGTTTGAGTTTTCATGGGATACCCGCTCGCGAGAATGGCTTGGCAAAAAGCTTAGCCAAGCGCCGCGCGGGCCGCAACGGAGGGGCCGGGTGAGAACTTCTCAACCCGCAAAAGAAAAGCCCCGCACCAGAGGTACGGGGCTTTCCGGTAAACAGGAATGCGGGATTAGATCGCTTCCTTGACTTCCTTGGCGGCGCGGAAGGCCAGCTTCTTCGAAGCCTTGATCTTGATGGCTTCGCCGGTCAGCGGGTTGCGGCCCATGCGCGCCGGGCGCTTGCGGACCTGGAAGATGCCAAGCCC
>JAAURV010000184.1 GCA_012032065.1 Hyphomicrobiales bacterium | reverse complement strand
AATCCGCTGCACAGCCACGCATTCGTTGGCCCGCTCGCAAGAGAGTTCGCTAACGATGTGCCTCGTGCTTCCTTCGGTGAAGGCAGCGACTTCGAGTTTCTCGAGCGCAACGATTTTCTCTGCCTGATGCTCGGATGCGATTTCGAGAATGCCGGAACCTTCGTCTTTCATTCGCAAGCCTGCGCTGGGACCATCCCCTATCGCTCGTGGCGCACACTCAGCCGCATGTGCATCCTTGGCGGCGAAGCGCAAGCGAAATCGTATGACTTCGCCTATTATGCGAGAAACGCGGGCGCACCACGAGAGACACGCCGCGAAGTGGAACGGCGGATGTCGGACATGGGACTTCTCCGGAGTACGCCCACTGTTTACGGCAAGAGCCTGTCGTTCGAATGCGAAAGTGCCAACCGCTTTCTGACCCAGCTCTTCGTGAGCGAGCCCATGATCTGCGCGCTTCAGCCGGCCGCGAGCGCCTGATGCCTCCGCTCGTCCACCGGTTTTTACGAGCCGCCAGCCGCGATCCCGCCCATCCGGCGATCGTCTCGCGCGGCAGGTCCTGGAGCTATGGCGAACTCAGGTCCATGGTGTTCAGGCTATCGCGGCGGTTCGCGCCGGGTGGAGAACCGCCACGCGTTGCGATTTGCGGAAGGAAGGGGCCTGAAATCTATGCGGCCATGCTGGCGGCAATGGCGGCAGGCGGGTTCTATGTTCCGATCAACCGCGAAGCAGGTACTGGCCGTATCGAAACCGTGATGCGGGAAGTGAAGCCCAGCGTGGTCTTCGCAGACGAGAACGCGGCATCGCAAGTTTCGGCCATTGCTCCAGACGCCCGCTTCCTTGCTTTCGAGACCGCTCATGAGGGAATGGAAGAGGCGGCCATTGAAGCGCCGCCGCATCGGCTCGCCTATGTGATGTACACATCAGGCTCGACCGGCAGTCCAAAAGGCGTGATGATTCCACAGAGCGCGCTCGATCACTACGCCGGCTGGGCCATCGAGGCGATGGCGATGTCGCCGGCCGACCGCATGTCGCAGCATCCCAACATCGGTTTCGATCTGAGCGTGCTCGATATTTACGCCACGCTGTGTTCCGGCGCCACGCTCGTTCCGCTTGACGATCAACTCGACAGACTCTTTCCCGCGAGAGCCATAGCGCGTCATAAGCTGACGGTCTGGAACTCGGTTCCAAGCGTCATGGGCTTGATGCTGAAATCCGGCGACTGGACGGCCAAGAACACGGCGAGCCTGAGGCTAATCACCTTCTGCGGCGAGCCCTGCTGCCGCAGCATCTGGACGGCATCTTCGCGGTGAGGCCGGATATTCCCGTGCACAACACCTATGGCCCTACGGAAGCAACGGTTTCCTGCACGCTCCTGAAGCTCGACGCGACGAACCGCCACGACCATTGCGGAAGCAGCGTGGCGCTTGGCGGCCCGATCGACGGCACCGAACTCAGGATCGATGGCGGAGACACGGGCGAACTGCTGATTGGCGGCAATCAGCTCGCTGATGGCTATTGGAGCGATGCGGAGCGGACGGCAAAGGCGTTTATAAGGATTGGGAACCAGACCTTCTACCGCACCGGAGATTTTGTCTCGCGCAAGCCCAATGGGCTGTTTTTCGTCGAGCGCCGCGACCATCAGGTGAAGATCAAGGGTTACCGCGTGGAACTCGGCGAGATCAGCGCGCGCATCAGAAGCCTTGGCTTCGTCACCGCGGAAACCATCGTCGATGGCCAGTCGATCGTGAGTTTCGTCGAAGGGGACTCAACGCAGAGTGACATGCAAGGCCTGCGCAAGGCTCTCGAAAAAACGCTGGACAGCCATATGGTGCCGGCGCATCTGGTGCCGCTGAAGCAGTTTCCGCGCAACGCCAACGACAAGATCGAAGTGAATGCGCTAAAAGACCTGTGGCAGCGGATGAAGGGTCCGGCATGACGGCGAAGGACATTGAAAGCAAAACCCGTAAGGTTCTGATCGAGAGATTTCCCGAGGCCGCGGCGCTCCATCCGGATTCGCTCGCCATGGAGAACGTGGCCGAGTGGGACAGCATGGCGCAGGTCGAAGTGGTTGTCGCCCTCGAGTTGCTCTTCGGCATCGAGGCGGACACGCGGCTGGTCGAGGCGCGAAGCCTGTGCGAATTGGCGGCCGCCGTTGAAACGCTGTTGGAAGGGGCCGCAACGCCCGTCTCATGAATGATCGTCCCCACCTGATCGTTCCAGTGGAAACGGCGGCGCGCGAACTCGACGCCAAGCTGCTGCTCTCGCTCTTCGCCGTCAACGAAGGCATGACAGTCACGCTTGGCAACAAGGCGCTGCTCAACTTGCGGATCGGCGGACTGAAGCCCGGCATCTATCTCTCGCATAATTTCAACGCCGGCCGCGACCGCATCATTTCGCTCGCGCGCAGACTAGGCCACACCGTTGCCGCATGGGACGAGGAAGGCCTCGTGTGGATCAATGAGGAAATTTACCGCCGCCGCCGCGCCAGCGCTTCCGCCATGGCGCATCTCGATTTGCTGCTGCTGTGGGGAGACGAGCAGGCCAAGGCCCTGCGGCCCGTGACGGAGCACCTTCGCGCGAAAATCTCGATCAGCGGCAATCCCCGCGCCGACCTGCTGCGTCCCGAGCTGCGCGGCCTCTATTCCGGGCGCGTCGAAGCGTTGAAGGCGGAGCTTGGAGGCTTCATTCTCGTCAACTCCAATTTCGGCTGGATCAATCATTCCCTGGCGAAGAGCCGCCACGGCCCTGTTGACGAACATTTGCAGGAAGTTTCGGCGAAGTCTGGCTTCCCCTTCGCCTATCTTCAGCACCGCTATAACATCTATCGCGCCTTCACTTCGGTCATTCCCAGGATTGCCGCGCGTTTTCCCGAAAGGAAAATCGTCGTCAGACCGCACCCTTCCGAGAACCGTGAGGGATGGGCGGCGGAAGTCGGCGGCGTGCCGAATGTGATCGTGCGCTACGACAACGATCTCATTCCGTGGCTGCTTGCCGCGAGTCACATCCTGCAGAATGGCTGCACCACGGCGGTCGAGACGGCCATGCTTGGCCGCGCCGCCATTTCATTCCGCCCTCTGATCGTGCCCGAGCACGAGATTCCGCAGCCGCACCGGGTCAGCCACACTGCGCGGAACGAAGCAGAGTTGATTGCCCTGCTCTCCGACCGGAGCGTCACGGATGCCGTGCCAGCAACATTCTCCAGTGCCCTCGATGAAATGGTGGAGGGTTTGCATGGCCCGTTGGCCAGCGCCAGAATCGCGGGCGAGATGTCGCGCGTTCTCCGAAGCAGCAACGCCAAGCCGGCATCCGCGCGGCGCCTCATCGCGAAGGGCGGCTCGTTGATAAGGCGTTTGGAAAAGTCGGTGCTGCGTCATGTTCCCGGCAGCGCTAGCCAGGCGCACTATGTGTCGCAGAAGTTCCCGCCCGTTTCCGCCACGGAGATCGCGGCGAGGCTTTCGGGATTTGCTTCGCGCCTCTCGCTTCCCGAGCCGCGCGTCACGCAAGTTTCCGACCGCATCTTCAGCATAGAACCCGCTTCGTCCAGGAACTGACTGGCGCATCCGCGCCACTTGGAACATCCGCGCCTGCATCAATGCGCGCCAACTCGAGGAACTTCGTGTCCCGTGACACGGCGTTCAAATCGAGCCGCGTCGTGAATCCAAGCGTGAAACCGTATTGCCGCGCGAGATCGAGAGAGGGAGCCGAGTAACCGCCATACGGATAACAGATCGAGTATTCGCCGTCCTTGAGTCCAAGCGTGGTTCTGAGCCGCAGTGAATTTTCCAGGTCTTGCCGCTGCTCGTCCACGGATGAGTGATCGAACCAGATGTGCTGGTCGCCGTGAGAGCCGAAGTGCATTCCCTCGGAGATCATCTCGCGCGCTTGCGCGGGAGTGAGATAGAGTTGTTCGGCGAAAGCGGGGATGTCCGCCGAAACGTATTTTCTGAAGAGCGCGCCGGCAATCGCGGAGCGGACATCGGCGCTAGGTCCCCGCTGCAGCACGCGCTTAACATAGACCGTCTCCGCCGGGTCCCACCTGCTCGGCTTGCGCATCGCGGCGTGAAGGCCGGCGATCGCCGCCGTTGAATCGCCTGGCAACATGGAGGCCAGGTGAGCGTCGATCTCGGAGGCGAGTTTCCGGTGATCGGACTCGGCGGCGAGAACGAAGTGCACTTTGTTCACATCCAGCAAACGCCGGTCGAGTAGCGACTGCGTTGGAGCAAAGAACGCGCCTTTGAGTCCACGCCTTCGCATCTCCTTGAATGCATGGTGGTAGTGATCGAAATAGCCGTCGTCGAAGGTAAGAAGCAGCGGCCGCGCTGGCCATTCCGGTTTTTCTCCCCGCGCTTCGGCAAAGAGAAGCTCCGCGCCCACCGGTGTGTAATGGCGTTGAATATAGTCGAGCTGGCCCCGGAACCGTTCGACCTCGAGGCCCTTGATCCCTGGCCAAGCCGATCCCGCGATCGGCCGGATGTAGTGATAGGTGACAATGGTGAGAACGGGCGCTGCCGTCATCGCGCCGGCACCAACTCGAAGATGTTGGAAGAAATGGTCTTCACCTCAATCGCCATTCCAATTCCCAGAGCATCGGAAATGTCGTTGGCGCGCCGTTTCACATCGGTTTCCGTGATGGGCGGAAAGACCTTCGCGAGATATCGGTCAGTGATGTAGTCCTTGCGCATCGACTTGTACGCATGTCGCGCAAGTGCATAGAGGCGGATCGCGCCGCGTTCCAGGTGGTTCGGCTTCATCGCCGATAGATCGATTTCGTCGAAATGCTTCATGATGGCGGTGGAAGCCAGATCGCCGTCGATGGCAGAAACATGCCGGGTGAGCACTTCGATTTGCTCCGGCCCCATTGGCAATGTCCCAGCCGCGGAACGTTCGATCGCGTCCTGCATTTCGGTGAAATCGTAAACCCTGTGCGAGACTGGATTGGGCAACGCGCTTTCATCGTCGAGTGACTCGACGGGGCAGAAGCAAATGGGTGTCAGGCCCAGGATGGCGGCTTCGACGGCGGTCGTGCAGCTATTGTGCACGAGCGCATCGGCGGCGATGAGCCAAGGCACGGACGATCCCTCGCGCGACACCGCGACATTGGAAAGGCCGTCGAACGCACGCCGCCAGATATCCTCGTTCTCGCCCGGATGGGCGCGCAGCACGAAGCGCAGATCTGGGTTTGCGCGCGCAAATGCGGGCAAATCGGCGATGAACCGCTCGTACACATCCTTGCGGTGCGCCAAAACCTTCGCGAAGCGCGCAAGTTCGGCCTCCGATGGCGGATGCTTGCTCGATGTCTTGCGCGGCTTTAGGTCGTGCGTCGAAATGATCGGGTTGAAGCTCGAGAAATTCGTGTTGATGAGAACGAAGTGCCCGTGCTTCGCCTTGATCGCCTCGACCTCGGCGGCATAGAGCTTGTGCAGGTCGCGCCTCACCAAATCGAAGCGCGGATTTCCCAGTGGCAAGGGTTCGATGCCGGCCGCGCGCGAACGAAAGCCGACGTCGTCCGCGCCCTGTTTTCCCCAGGTGACGATGCTGTTGAGGTGCTTGAGCGAGTCCAGCGAGACGCGCCGCATGAGGTAGACATCGCGGTCGAGATAGATGAGGCCCTCTTCGTCCCACCCCACGCAAACGAAGCCGAGCGACCGCAACAGCCTCAACATGGTGCGTCGCTTGTGCGTCATCGTCTGGCAGAGATAGAGGCCGCGCGGCAGACGCCAGATGGCGCGGTTGATCAGCGCCTTCGATCCAACGATCACCCGCCAGCCGCGAGTGAGCGCAATAATGCCATGCAGGAGTCTCGCGTCGAACTCCCGGGAGTAGATTTCGGCGGGAAGGATCAGTGTTTTGGTCATGGGCGCGGAAAAACCGCTGGTGAAGTCCTTGCGGCAGCCCTTCCGGGAATAGACACTTTGCGCTAACCAGTCAAATTCAGGCCGTGCGCCTGCATCCGAGGCTCATGAGCGATTTCATCATTCACATCGGCACCCACAAGACAGGCTCCACCTCCATTCAGAAATATCTGATGGACAGCGGCGCATATCTTCGTGCCAACGGTTTGACGTTTGTGCCCGGCCTCAACGGCAAGCCGAATTTCAAGGCACTCTTTCACGCCGCTTGCGCGCCCCAGAGGAGAAAGCTGATGGCCCTGCGGCAGCCTGGCGCCTTTGGACACTTGCTCTTGAAACAAAGGCTGCGCCGCCACCTCGCCGGGACGGCGCACCAGCACCTCCTGATCGCCCAGCCGGCAGCTCAGGATGGTGTCGGCGCCGAGATATTCCAACGCTTCCAGCACGACCGGCACGCCGTCCGCCTCGACCAGCTCGAGGTTGGCGAGCGGGTCGTTCTTGTGTGCATCGAAGCCCGCCGAGATCAGGATCAGCTCGGGCCGGAAGGCGGCGAGGGTGGCGGCCGGATCGTTGCGACGGGCTCACCCGAGGAAGTAAGTCGCGCGCGGGACAGCTACACCGGTCGCTATCTTGCCGAGATGCTCGGCCGACGCAAGGCAGCCTGAATGCGCAGACGAGCGCCTCGAAACGAGGGTCCTGGAGGCTGCAAATCGGCGCG
>JAAURV010000183.1 GCA_012032065.1 Hyphomicrobiales bacterium | reverse complement strand
TGGGCGAGGGCTGCGGGACCGGCTGGGAGGCGAGATAGCGGGCGCGGTGCTGGGCCATAATGTGCGCGATGGTCGGCCCGGTGACGTCCTGTTCGCCGGACCACAGGACGGAAACGCGCGGCCCATTCTTCGCATATCTGCGCCTGGGAGGACCGGGCACCATGGGCGGACGGAGGTCTTCGAGCTTGAAGAGCGGACGCTTGGTCCTGCCCTCGCCCTTCCCGGTGCGCTCGATTTTCCCCATCGGCTTGGAGCGCTCTTTCCGGGGCTTCAGCACGACATCCTTCGCGGCGACGAAGATAAGACGCCGGACCGCGGCCTCGGCGGGCCGGAGGATGCGCAGGACGGCGCTATGCAGCGCGCGCGGGATTCGCTCGATAGTGGCAGTTTCCGAAATCCCCAGCATGGCAAACAACGTGACCACGATGCGCATCAGCGCGTCGCGGTTTCGCGCGATGGCGGCGGGCCAGTCCATGGTCATATGGCGAGAAGAGAACATAAAACGAACACATAGGATGTATCAATGGATTGTCAAGTGAATTTTTTCAGTTTCTTGCAAGGTTGCTTCGAAGCTCGAATATCCCGCCTATTGCCGTCCTTCGAGGCCCCCCTTCGGCGGCGCCTCAGGACGAGGATTGTAGTGGGAGTCGACCTAAATATATCGCCGGCAAACTAAACGTCCTCGTCCTGAGGTGCGCGGCGAAGCCGCGCCTCGAAGGACGGCCGCGAGTCAGGTCGCTCGTTTTGCCTTGCGTTTCGACAGCCCCGGCAAGGCAGCGTAGTCGCCCCGGATCACGGCCTCTTTCTTCTCCCGCCGCCAGCGCTTCATCCGCCGCTCGGCCTCTATCGCTTCGGTGATGCTTTCAAAGTGCTCGGCCCAGACCAATTCCACGGGGCGGCGTCCCGCGTCCAAGCCGTGTCATAGAGGCCTTGTTGATGCTCGGAGACACGCGCTTCGACTTCGTCATAGCGCGTCGTTCCGATGTAGCAGGAACCGTCGGCACATCTCAGCATGTAGACCCAGCACCCCGCCATGCGGCAACTGTCGCGCTATTCAAGGGCTTGTACAAGCGGCCGTCCTTCGAGGCCGCCTTCGGCGGCACCTCAGGACGAGGTTTTGTAGGTTTCTTCCAAGCCTTCAACAGTCTTCAGAACTACCGGCGCGTCCGTTGCAGGGTCGGGAATGGTGTCGCGCGCGGCGATGATTGTTCCGTCGCGCGCGATCAGCGTGATGCGCTTTAGATAGTCTTCGCCGCCGGTGCGGAATGTTTCGAGGCGAAGGGCGTTGGCGAAGATGTGATCGGCGTCCGAGAGCAGCGGAAACGGCAGGCTGCATCGTATGGCGAATTCGGATTGCCACGGGGGCTCTTGAAAGGAGATGCCGAAGATTTGGGCGTTGAGGGCGAGGAAGCTGGGATGAAGTTGCGCGTAGGCTTGGGCTTGCGGCGTCGAGCCGTGGGCGCCGGGGATCAAGTCCCAGTTGGGCGGGTTTTCGACGCCGGGCCTGCCGGTCCAGGGGTAGCAGAAAATCACTGAGAGGCCGCGAAGTCTTGCGGGGTTGATGACGCCGCCGTGCGTCGAGGGAAGATCAGTGTACGGAAGAGGGCTACCGATGAGCGAGGTCATCCGCCTTTCATCAGGCGGGCCTTCTCCCTGCCCCAGTCGCGGGCTTTGATGGCTTCGCGCTTGTCGTGCATCTTGCGGCCCTTGGCGAGGGCGAGATCGACTTTGGCGCGGCCTCTCGGATTGAAGAAGATTTTCAGCGGCACGATGGTGAGGCCTTCGCGCTGGACGCCGTTCGCGAGTTTGTCGATCTCGCGCTTGTGCAGGAGGAGCTTTCGCGGGCGCTTTGGATCGTGGTTGAAGCGATTGGCTTCGCGGTATTCCGGGATGTTCGAGTTCAGCAGGAAGAGCTCGCCGCGTTTCATCGTGGCATAGGCTTCGGCCAAATTGGTGCGGCCTTCGCGCAACGACTTCACTTCGCTGCCGGTGAGCACCAGGCCTGCCTCGAAGGTTTGCAGGATTTCGTATTCATGGCGGGCGCGGCGGTTGTCCGCCACGACCTTGACGCCCTGCACTTTCCGCGTCGACTTGGCCCCGCCGGCCTTCGACGACATCTCAGTTCAGAAGGCCGCGTGCACCATGGCCTCGCGCACGGCCTTCTTGGTGGACTCGACGACCGTCACCATGGGGAGCCGCGCGTCCGGCTGGCAAAGTCCGAGGAGGCTGCAGGCGTATTTCACCGGGCCGGGCTCGTTTCCACGAACAGTGCGTGATGCAGCGGCATCAGGCGGTCCTGAAGCTTCAATGCCTTGCCATAGTCGCCCGCAAGCGTTGCTTCCTGGAACTCCGCGCACAGACGCGGCGCGACATTGGCGGTCACCGAGATGCAGCCGACGCCGCCATGGGCGTTGAAGCCGAGCGCCGTTCCATCCTCGCCCGAAAGCTGGATGAACTTTTCGCCGGACGCCAAGCGCTGGCGCGAGGGGCGGGTCATGTCGGCGGTGGCGTCGTTGGTCGCGATAATGTTGGGGCAATCCTTGGCAAGGCGCGCCAGCGTTTCGACGGTGATGCTGGCGACGGTGCGGCCCGGCACGTTGTAGACGAAGATCGGAATGTCGGCGCATTCGGCCACGGCGCGGAAATGGGCGTAGAGGCCGTCCTGGGTGGGCTTGTTGTAATAAGGTACAACAACGAGCGCGGCATTGGCGCCTGCCGTAGCGGCATGTTCGGTGTACTCAATGGCTTCGGCGGTGTTGTTCGAGCCCGTGCCAGCGATGACGGGCACCTTGCCCTTGGTTTCCTCGATGCAGATTTCGACCAGGCGCTTGTGTTCTTCCGGCGTCACCGTTGGGCTTTCGCCCGTGGTTCCAACCGGCACAAGCCCGTGGCTTCCTTCCTTGATTTGCCAAGCGACGAATTTCCGGAAAGCCGCCTCGTCGACCGAACCGTTCTTCATCGGCGTAATCAAGGCAGGAAACGAACCCCTGAAATTCACGGCAAATCCCTCCAGTAACGTCTTGGAAACCATCCGGCCCTAGTGTTCCCTCAAGGGGCCGGCCGGGGTGGCAAGGCACCATAGACGTTCGTTTCCGGACCGGCAAGTTGCACCGGACTTGCACCACTCCGCCACAGGAGCGGCGCAATCGGGCAATAGGCCGTTACCGGCAGGTTAGCGGGTGGATGTATGTTTGGGCGTTTTGCGTTCGGCGTAGTCGTGAGTTCGTTGCTGTTGGGTACGATGCTGGCGCCGCCGGAAACGGGGTTCCAGCCCGCGGCTGCACAAGCCTCTCAACCTTCGGCGAATGCCGTCGAGGCGGCAAAACTCGCACTGAAGGGCAACTTCATCGACGCTGGCAAACTGGCCGAGCGCTCGGCGATGAAGCGGCAATCAAGCTGGTCGAGCTTCTCTATCTCCGCGATCATTGGAAGAATGCCGGTTATGCGCGGATCATGGATTTTCTTAATGCCGCGCCGAAATGGCCGCTGGCGGAGACGCTGAACAAGCGGGCGGAACACGCGCTCTATGTGCGCCGCGAACCGGCCGAGCTGATATTGAGTCACTTTGCGAAACGCAAACCCGCGTCGCCCGAAGGCATGCTGGCGCTGGCGCGCGCGCAACGCGAAAGCGGCAACGAGTCCGAGGCGCGGAGCTTGGTCAGGAAGGCATGGCTGACGCCCGCCGTGGACGCGGCGCTGGAAAAGGCCGTCATCGCCGAGTTCGGCACCTTCCTTGGCAGCGACGATCACCGCCGCCGGACGTGGCGCTTGATTTACGATCAACAGAGCAATGCAGCCATCCGCAACGCCAAGCGCGCGGGTGGCGATGTGCTGAATGCCGCGAAGGCCGCGCAACTTCTGCTGCGCGGGCATGCGGCGGGAGAGAAGCAGTATCGCGGGCTTTCTTCCGCGATGCGCGAACAGCCGGCGATGAAATATGCGCTGGTGCGCTATTACCGGAAGCTCGAGCGCTTCTCCAAGGCGCGGGCGATTGTCGCCACCATTCCATCCGATCCCGCGATCGTGGGTGACGCCGAAGCCTGGTGGGTCGAGCGCCGCATCATCGCGCGCCGCTCCGTTGGCATCAGCCACAAGGATACGGTGAAGACGGCTTACGCGATTGCCCGCGCGCATGGATTCGACAGCGGACCGAATGCGGTCGAAGGAGAGTTCCTGGCGGGATGGATTGCGCTTCGTTCGCTACAGGATCCCGAACGCGCGATGCCGCACTTCAAGAAGCTTGCCGATGTCGCGCCAACGCGCACCGAGAAGGCGCGCGCCAAATATTGGATCGGCCGCACCTATGCGGCGCTTGGCGACAAGACGAGCGCGGCGAGCGCCTATCGCGATGCCGCGCAGCATTCGACGGTCTATTATGGCCAGCTGGCGCGCGAGCAGATTGGGCTTGGCAGCGAGCCGGAGAAAATCCCAAGCGGCGCGGCTTCGGCTGACGCGCGTGCGCGCGTCGACGGCGACGAAGTGATCCGCGCTTTCAAGATGGTGCAGGCGGCGAAGGACAAGTCCTCGCTTGGCATGTTCCTGTGGCCGATCTCCACTCGTTTTGACGGCGCCGACGAAATGAATGCAGCGGCGGCCATCGTTCACAAGGCCGGCGGCACGACAATGTCGCTCCGGTTGGCCAAGGCCTCGGCAGCGCGCAATATCGACATTGACGACTGGGGCTATCCGGTGAAAGCGATGCCGGCCTGGAAGCAGATCGGCAAGCCCGTGGAGAAGGCACTGGTCTACGGATTGTCGCGGCAGGAGAGCGAGTTCGATCCCAAGGCCGGCAGCAAGGTTGGCGCGCAAGGGTTGATGCAATTGATGCCGGGGACGGCGAAGCTTGTAGCGCGTCAATACCGTCTCTCATACGCGCCTTCGAAACTCACCGGCGATCCGGCTTACAATGTGAAACTGGGTGCGGCGCATCTCGCGGACCTGGTTGAGGACTACAACGGTTCCTACGTGCTGACCTTGGTCGCCTACAACGCGGGGCCGCGGCGCTCGCGCGAGTGGGTGGCGGAGTATGGCGATCCGCGGAATGGACAAGTCGATCCGATCGATTGGGTCGAGTCGATCCCATTCCAGGAGACACGGCAATATGTGCAGAAGGTGCTGCAGAACACGCACATCTACCGCTCGCGGCTGGCGCCCAACACAGTGCGGCCGATGACGGCGGACCTCAGGCGCGGCGCGCCTTCGGCAGTCGCGGTGGCCGCGTCCGGCGAGACAGTTTCGGAGTCCTGCGGCGGGCCGTCGGTTGCGGCGCTGATTTCGAACTGCGAGTGAGCGGCTACACCCACATCCGCCATTCCGGTTCTGACGGCGCGGCGCTCTATGCGCGGCACTATGCCGGCGGCGGGCTAACGCCCCTGCTCTGCTTGCCTGGGCTGACGCTGAATTCGAAAAGCTTCGAACCTCTGATGCCGTATGTGTCCGGGCCACGCGCGATCATCGCTCCCGACTTTCGCGGGCGCGGGCTTTCGGCTTACACCGATCCCAACACCTATCGGCCGGGGTTCGAACTCGCCGATACGATTGCGCTGATGGACCATCTCCGCATCGAAAAGGCAGCAGTGCTCGGAACATCGCGCGGCGGAATCGTGGGGATGGTGATGGCGGCGCAGAACCGGGACCGCATCGCCGGACTTTTGCTCAACGATGTGGGGCCGAAGCTAGAAGCAGCGGGCTTGCTCCGTATACGGAGTTATTTGGGGCGGCCCGCGGAATTTCCGAGCTGGGAAGCGGCGGCGGCGGCGCTCATGGCGGTCAATCCGGATCAGGAGGGACTGACCTTCGACGACTGGATGGCGATGGCGCGGCGCATCTTCCGCGACGCGAACGGTTTGCCGAAAGAGGACTACGACCTCAGGCTCTCGCAAGGGTTCCCGAGCGAGGAAGACATCGCGGCGGGGCGCGTGGCGGAGATCTGGGACGTGTTCAAGGCCGGAGCGGGTTTGCCGCTCTCGGTTCTGCGCGGCGGCAACAGCGATCTCTTGAGCGGCGCGACCGTCGCCCGGATGGGTGAGATGGTTCCCGATCTCGACAGCACGGTCATTCCCGGCCGGGGTCATGTGCCCCTGCTCGACGAGCCGCAATCGCTCGCCGCAATCAAGCGCTGGCTTGACCGCGTCGATGTTGTTTCAGGTGCGGCGGGTACGTGAACCGGAGCGCGTCTCGCCGCCATCATCCTTGAGGCCGCCAGTGCCGTAGAGGCGCTCGAACTCCGCGTTCCTGCCTTCGGCCAGGAGGCCCGCCTGCTTCACCCATTCCTCGCGGCCGATGCGGCCGTTGAATTTCAGGTGATCGTCGACCCAGGCGATCTGCTCGGACGTCCATGCCGCGATCTGATCGAAGTGGAAGAAGCCCAACGTGTGAAGCACGCTTTCGTTCTTCGGCCCGACGCCGCTGATGCGCTGCAGCTCGCGCCGCAAGTCGAACTGCGGCGTGTGACTGCCGGCCTTCCGGCGGCGTTTGGTGTGCGCCTGACCGGGGCGGCGAGTGAGGCGAGAGGCGCGTCGGCGTGGTCACCCACCTTGTCGGCCAGGTTGCGGAGATGTTGTGCAGCCAGGCGCTGCGC
>JAAURV010000182.1 GCA_012032065.1 Hyphomicrobiales bacterium | reverse complement strand
GCCCGAGCACCCGGACATTATCGCGCGATGGCAGAGAGATGCGAAAGCCTTCCGCGCCAATCGCAAGGCGCAACTCGATTGCCGCTATGGCGCGCGCCGCGCAACATTGTCGACGTGTTCGAGCCCGGATCCGCTGGCCCGATCGTCCTCTTCATCCATGGCGGATATTGGCGGAGTTTCGATAAATCCTACTTCAGCCACGTTGCCAGCGTCCCGCTGCAACTGGGCTACACGGCTGCAATTCCAAGCTACTCGCTGTGTCCCGAAGTTTCCGTTTGCGATATCATTGACGAACTGCGGCAGTGCTGCATCTGGCTTCACAACACCTTCAAGAGACCCTTGGTTGCCGCCGGCCATTCTGCCGGAGGCCATCTCGCGGCTTGTTTGGCGGCAACGGATTGGCGCCAATATGGCCAAGCCGGCGGCCTGGTCAGCGCCTGCCTGTCCATCAGCGGCCTGTTCGACCTGCGTCCGCTGCTCGCGGTGCCAATCAATGACGATTTGAAGCTCGACAGAGTGACGGCTGCTGCCGCCAGTCCGCTGTTATGGCCTCTTCCTTTCCCGAAACCGCTTGTCTCCTGCGTGGGAGCCCTCGAAAGCGGCGAGTTCAAGCGTCAGGCGGCCAGCCTTGCCGCCGCTTGGAAAGGACTGGGATGCGACTCAACCTGCTTCGCAATCGAATCCGCCAACCATTTCACGGCACTCGATGCCCTGAGCGATCCCCAAAGCCGCCCGGCCATGGAATTACGCCGGATTTGCGACGCTTCTTGAGGCGGCGGCAATTGAATTTCTTACCCCTCTCCCAATTTTGCCCAAAGCGCATATATAGTCGTTGCTCATGCCGGACAGGGACAATCGCAACGACGACGGAAAGACGGGCGTTCTCACCAAGACGCGGCCGAAGACCAAGAAGCCGTCGCTCTACAAGGTCCTGCTCCTGAACGACGACTACACGCCCATGGAGTTCGTCATTCTGGTGCTCGAGAAGTTTTTCGGCAAGGGCAGGGAAGAAGCGACAAGAATCATGCTTCACGTGCATCGCAAAGGCGTCGGCATATGCGGGGTCTACACCTTCGAGGTCGCCGAGACCAAAGTCACGCAAGTGATGGACTTTGCACGGAAGCACCAACATCCGCTACAATGCACCATGGAAAAGGAATAGGAGGGGCGCTTGCCCACCTTCTCGCGAAGTCTCGAAAAAGCCCTACACCGGGCGCTGGCCTTGGCCAACGAACGGCAGCACGAATATGCAACCCTCGAGCATCTGCTGCTGTCCCTGACCGACGACAAGGACGCGACCGCGGTGATGCGCGCCTGCAATGTGGATATTCCAGAGCTGCGCAAGAGCCTCGAGAACTACATCGCCAACGAACTCACCAATCTTGTTTCGCCCGAAATCGAAGAGTCGAAACCCACCGCCGGATTCCAGCGCGTCATCCAACGGGCGGTCATTCATGTGCAGTCCTCGGGCCGCGAGGAGGTGACCGGAGCCAATGTGCTGGTGGCGATCTTCGCCGAACGCGAGAGCCATGCCGCCTATTTCCTGCAGGAGCAGGACATGACCCGCTACGATGCGGTGAACTACATCTCGCATGGCATCGCCAAACGGGCGGGACTCTCGGAGGCGAGGCCGCGCGCGGCGTCGATCAGGATCAGCACCACAATGGATCGGACGGCGAGGAGCGCGACACCGGCAAGAAGAAGAACGATGCCGACGCGCTCGACGCCTATTGCGTCAACCTCAACAAGAAAGCGCTCGATGGCCGCATCGACCCGCTGATTGGCCGCGAAAACGAAGTCAACCGCACGATTCAGATTCTTTGCCGCCGGCAGAAAAACAACCCGCTGTTTGTGGGCGACCCTGGCGTCGGCAAGACCGCGATTGCCGAAGGCCTGGCGCGCAAGATTGTCAATGGCCAGGTGCCCGAGGTTTTGAAGGACTGCGTCGTGTTCCAGTTGGACATGGGCACGCTCTTGGCCGGCACCCGCTATCGCGGCGATTTCGAGGAACGCCTCAAGGCCGTGATCAAGGAAATCGAAGCGCGGCCCGGCGCAATCATGTTCATCGACGAAATCCACACCGTCATCGGCGCGGGCGCCACATCCGGCGGCGCCATGGATGCCTCGAACCTGCTGAAGCCGGCCCTTGCCGGCGGCAACCTGCGCTGCATCGGGTCGACCACATACAAGGAGTATCGCCAGCATTTCGAGAAGGACCGCGCCCTGGTGCGGCGATTCCAGAAGATCGACGTGAACGAGCCGTCGCTGGTGGACGCGATCGAAATCCTCAAGGGCCTCAAGCCCTATTACGAGGAATTCCACCACGTGAAATACACCGATCAGGCCATCGAGAGCGCCGTGCAGCTATCCGCGCGCTACATGAGCGACCGCAAACTGCCCGATAAAGCCATCGATGTGATCGACGAAACCGGCGCTTCGCTGATGCTGCTGCCGGTTGAGAAGCGCAAGAAGACGATCGATGTGCCCGAAATCGAGGCGACCATCGCCACCATGGCGCGCATTCCCGCGAAGACCGTTTCGAAGGACGACGCCACGGTTCTCAAAAACCTGAATGACGAACTGAAACGTCTGGTGTTCGGCCAGGACAAGGCGATCGAGGCGCTGACATCTGCGATCAAGCTGGCTCGCGCCGGCTTGCGCGAGCCCGAGAAACCCATCGGCTGCTATCTCTTCTCGGGCCGACGGGCGTCGGCAAAACCGAGGTCGCCAAACGGCTCGCCGAGGTGCTTGGCGTTCACATGCTGCGCTTCGACATGTCGGAGTACATGGAGCGGCATTCGGTGTCCCGCCTTATTGGCGCGCCTCCGGGATATGTGGGCTTCGACCAGGGCGGGCTCCTGACCGATGGCGTCGATCAGCATCCCTATTGCGTGCTGCTTCTCGACGAGATCGAAAAGGCCCACCAGGATCTTTACAACATCCTGCTGCAGGTGATGGATCACGGCAAGCTCACCGACCACAACGGCAAGTCGGTCGAATTCCGCAATGTCATTCTGGTGATGACCACCAACGCGGGCGCGCAGGACCTGGCGCGGGCCGCTTTCGGCTTCGGACGCAATGTGCGCGAAGGCGACGATCAGGAAGCGATCAACCGCATGTTCTCGCCGGAATTCCGCAATCGGCTTGACGCGACGATCCCGTTCGCGCACTTGCCGCCCGAAATCGTGCGCAAGGTGGTGGAGAAGTTCGTGCTCCAGCTCGAAGCCCAGCTTGCGGAGAAGCAGGTCAACATCGAGCTTTCCACCGAAGCCGCCGATTGGATTGCCGAAAAAGGCTACGATCAGCAAATGGGCGCAAGGCCGCTCGCGCGCGTCATTCAGGAACACGTCAAGAAGCCGCTGGCGGAAGAGGTGCTGTTCGGCAAACTGGCCCAAGGCGGCACGGTCCGCATTCTGCTCAAGGACAATGCGCTGACCTTCCAGTATCTGGGCCGCGAGGAAGAGCGGGCACTTCCCAAGCCGCCGGACCGCAAGGCGCTGCCCGGCAAAACCAAGAAGTCACGCACCAAGGCAACCTGATTCCCTTGCGTCACGTTCCGTGATAGAAGTCTCCGTTCGGGGAGCACCTGAACGGAGGGCCGGATGATGTCGTTCCTGACCAGCCTGTTGGCGATCGCGGCCATTTTTGTCGTTCTCGCCACGTTGACCACGGCTTTCGTCGAAACCATCCATGGTCTTGCGCGGCAGCGGCTGAGAGGGCTCGAACAATTGGTCGGCGCGATGTTCGACAATCTGTTCGAAGCCGAAAAGGTAGGCGGCGTCGACCGCGGGAAGTTCATCGAGGCGATGACGCGAAACCCCGCCGCGCGCATCGTTGACCCGAGCCGCATACCATTCGTCGGCACGATCAGCGCCGGCAAGCTGGACAAGCTCGATGTCCGGCAATTCGTTCAACAGCTTGCCAACACGCCGATTGGCGATCAGCTAGCCGCGGGAAAGGCCGGCCTCGAACAGCGTTTGGTCGAAATCTCGGCCGCGTTCGAGCGTTACAGCGAAGGAATGCACACGTTGTTCACAAGGCGCGCGGGTATCTACTCGGCGCTCGGCGGAATCGGCCTCGCGGCGTTCATCAATGTCGATGGCGCCTTGCTTGCCGAGCGGCTCTTCAAAAGACGCGGCGTTGGCCCAGAAAGTGGTGGTTCAGCTGTCCGACGAAGAACTGCGGAAGTTCATGGACGCCGAGAAGGAGCTGGTGGCCAAATGCCAAACCGGAACCGAGGCCGAGAAGGAGCAATGCATCGTTGACGGCTTGGCGAAAAACACGCTGACAAGCGGCCAGGCTAGCCTCGAAGGATTGGGACTTCCGATAGGACGGGCCTACTTTCCTTTTTGCGAAGGTGCCGGCGGCACGGCGCTCGTGGACGATCGCTGCAAAGGGCGCGAGAACCCGTCAGGCGTCAAAAACAGCATTATGTGGTTTCTGTGCAATCTCGTAACCGAGGCCGGCCTTGCATGGCTGCTTTCGATTATCGTGACCGGCGCATTGATTGGGCTTGGCGCGCCGTTCTGGTACGATCTCTACAAGAAGCTTGCGATGTTCGGGCCTGCGGCCAAGACGGCGGAAAGCGTCGTCAGCGCTGTCAGGGCGAAGCAGGACACCAAACCCGCTCAGCCAGGCGCAGTGCTGCCGATTGCTGTCGCTCCCGCCGACCTTGTAACAATCTTCAAACTCGCCCGCGCAAGATAGCGTCAGCCGAACGCGTTGCGGATGGCTTCCGCGTGCTTTGCGAGAACGGCGTGATCGGCCATCTTGTTCGAATGCGGCTTTACAATCTGGCCGGTGTTGAGCGGCAGAATATGAAAGTGCAGATGAAAGACGGTCTGCCCCGCCGCCTGTTCGTTGTACTGCCTGATCTGGCAGCCCTCCGCGTTCATCGCCTTCATTGCTGCCTTCGCAACCTTCTGCACCACCGCCATTGTGCGAGACAAGACATCCAAGTCCGCATCAAGCAAATTGCGTGACGGCTGCTTCGGAATGACGAGGCAGTGCCCCTCCGTCTGCGGCATCACGTCCATGAACGCAAACGTATGTTCATCCTCATAAATTTTGTGCGATGGAATCTCGCGGCGGAGGATTTTGGCAAAGATGTTGTTCGGATCGTAAGTCATGGCGGCCTCTCAAAGTCCGTCTTCCTGCCGGAACGGCGAGTGCTGGGCAAGAAGCGCCTGTTCATTTGCCACCGCGCGCCGCTCGCTGTCGAGATAGTCGGAAACCGCGCGTGCGAGCCCGGGATGCGCAAGGTGGTGGAAGCTCCGCGTCTTCACCGGAAGATAACCGCGCGCCAGCTTGTGAGGTCCTTGCGCTCCCGCTTCGATTCGCGCCAGTTTGCGTTCGATGGCGAAATCGATGGCCTGATAGTAGCAGGTCTCGAAGTGCAGAAATTCGATGTGCTCGACCGCTCCCCAGTTCCGGCCATAGAGCGCGTCGCCGCCGATGAAGTTTAAGGCGCCCGCAATCGGCCGTCCTGCCCGCACGGCAAGCACCAGCAGAATGTCGTCCGTCATGCGTGCGTGAATTTCGCTGAAGAACCGTCGCGTCAGATAGGGCGATCCCCATTTTCGCGAGCCCGTGTCCATGTAAAAGGCAAAGAAGTGATCCCAGTGTTTCTCCGTGAGCTCGGATCCTGTGAGCCGCTGAAAGGTGACGCCGCTCTCAGCCACCGCTTGGCGTTCCTTGCGGATGTTCTTTCGCTTTCCCGATGAGAGGCTCCCGAGGAAATCGTCGAAGCGATCATATCCGTCATTGTTCCAGTGAAACTGGATATCCTCCCTCATGAGCCACTCAGGGGTTCGAAAAGCTTCGGCTTCCTGTTCCGTTGCAAATGTGACGTGTACGGATGAAAGTCCGAGTTTACGGCAAACTTCGATCAGCCCATTCGCCAGCATGCGCCGCCGATCCGGCGTGGCGGCGGCAAGCCGCGGCCCGGTGACGGGCGTAAACGGCACGCTGACTTGTAGCTTTGGATAGTAGCGGCCGCCGGCGCGTTCGTAAGCATCCGCCCAGCCGTGATCGAAGACATACTCGCCGTAAGAATTGGATTTGACGTAAGCCGGTGCGACGCCTGCGAGCTTGCCGTCGCCTTCGAGAAGAAGGTGAGAGGGCGCCCATCCTGCCCGTTGTGTCGCCGATCCGGAAACCTCAAGCGACTCCAGAAAAGCATGAGACGTGAATGGATTGTACGCCGCGCCCGTGGAAGCGAGGCAGGCATCCCAATCCGCCTTCGCCACATCTCCGATGCCGCTCACCGTTCGGAGCTTTACGGTCATCCCGGTAGAAATCCCTCGAATGTAATCTGATCGCTGTAGCGATACGCGTGGGATGCCTCGGTGGACGATTTTATGGTCCAAGTGATGACCGGGTGCCCTGCCTCTCTGATTCTCCGCTGCATGCATGCCCCCCTGCGCTCGCACATGCATGCCCTCCTGCGCTCGCACATACAGCCGGTGCGTGTCCAGCCTTTGCCGCACACCCAATGCCTGCGATGCGCCAGTGCGTCAGCGCAGAGCGGCTGTGTGGCTACCAGAGCCCTGTTCAGTGGCCTCCACGCAGGGCGCCGGAACT
>JAAURV010000181.1 GCA_012032065.1 Hyphomicrobiales bacterium | reverse complement strand
TGGCGATGATGTCCTGATAGATGCGGCCGGTGGTGATGTTGTCCTGTTTGTTGGCGTGGCGGCCGGTGAAGCGCTCGTAGTGGCCGAGATCGAGGTCGGTTTCGGCGCCATCGTCGGTGACGAAGACTTCGCCGTGCTGATAGGGGCTCATGGTCCCCGGATCGACGTTCAGATAGGGATCGAGCTTGCGGAGCCTGACTTTATAGCCACGCGCCTGGAGGAGTGCGCCGAGCGCCGCCGAAGCCAAACCCTTGCCGAGTGAGGAGACCACGCCGCCGGTGATGAAGATATACCGCGCCATGGGCCTTCACCCTAGTCTGCCGCCGGGGCGATTCGAAGTGGAGAATTGGAAGAAGCGGTGGCTGTGGAAAGCCACAGCTATTGCTGGACCGGAACGGTTGGCTTTTCGTCGAGCTTGGGCAGGCCGGACGGGGCCGGCTCCGTCTGCGTGCCGGAGGCTGGCGCCTGGGGCTGGGTCACCTGATCGAAGACCGAGCCGCTGCCGATCGAACCGCGCGTGGCGATCACGGTGAGAACGATCGACGTGAAGAAGAAGGCTGCCGCCAGGAACGCGGTTGTCCGGGTGAGCGCACTGCCAACGCCGCGGGACGAAAACAGGTTTCCGCCGCCACCACCACCACCGCCACCGATGCCAAGCGCACCGCCCTCCGACCTCTGAAGCAGAATCACGCCGATAAGCGCCAAGGCATGAGGAGATGGAGAGCAAGGAGAACGGTCTGCATGGATGGTGTCCGGTTTCGGTTGCGCGGCGTTTAGCGGGTATGTGGGGGGAACGCAACGCGGCTCAAGGGGTCTTGTAGCGATAGCGGAACGTGCAGCAGGGGGCGCCTTCCATAATGGTCTGCTTGCGCTCCAGGGATATCTTGGGGTCGTAGCCCTGGCAGAACGTCCCGTCCCGGTTGCAGGACAAGAGATGTCCGATGCTGCCCAGCCCCATGTCGCGATAGGTTTCGGCATAGCGGCAGCGGGTCACATCGAAATCGAAAACTTCATCTGTTGCCTGCAAAACTTTGATTTCCAACGCGTTGTCAGCTGTCCACAGGGCGAAAAGATCGATGAAGCTCCGCATCGAAGTTTGGTCGCTGCCTGCAAGCCGCTTGCCTTCGGCAATGGCCGCCTTCCGGATGGCGCGGTCGAGGATGGCCTTAGCCTTCTCCTCGCCCAATTCCGCCGCCATTTCCCGGTAGATCGGCCCGATGACTTCGGCCTGGAGTTTGCGTTTGGTGAGGGTGGGGAGTTCTGCCATGGCCCTGCTCGCTGACAAATCGCTGACAACGGCGATCAGCGCCGGATCAGCCGTTTGCTGCTACCGCACCACCACGTGCTCGAAAAGGGCAAATCGACCATGGCCGTTCACCGCGCTGTCAGCGGAGACAAGTTAAAGGCAATTTTGATTTGGGCGGTTGACCGCCTATCTTGGACTGTCGAAATGGCAAATGGATCATGACGGACCGGCGCAAATTCATACTGGTGGTTTCGGGCTTTCTGGCCCTTGCGGGAGCCGGCAAGGCGAATGCCGGTGAAGGCGGCGGCTCCGGCAGTGGCGGTGGCAGCGGAAGTTCCGGAAGTGGCGGTGGCGAGGGCGGCAATTCCGGTCCTGGCGGCGGCGGCGGTGAAGGCGGCGATGATGATCGCGATGACGATCAGGATGACGCGCGGCGCGCCAGGGAACTTGGCGAGGCCGAGTCGCTTCGCAGAATCCTCGCAATCGCCAAGAAGAAGTACGGCGGCAGGGTTGTCGATGTGAGGCTGCGGCGGCAGTCCGGCAGGCTTTTCTACGACATCAAGCTGGTGGGCAAGGACGGCGCCCGGCGTCGGCTCAAACTCGATGCCAAGACGGGCAGTTCCCTGGCGGGTGATGGAGTTTGAGATGCGCATACTGATTGTCGAGGACGAACCGAAAATCGCCGCCGAAATAGCGCGCGGCGTCGAATCGCTGGGATTAACCGCCGAATCCGTGGGCGATGGCGAAGAGGCCTGGTACCGGGGCGGTACGGAGAGTTATGGCGCCATCGTCCTCGATGTAGGCCTGCCGAAGATCGATGGCATCACCTTGCTCAAGCGCTGGCGGCAGGAGGGTTTGGCAACTCCGGTGCTTGTGCTCACGGCGCGTGGAAGCTGGAGCGAGCGCGTGGAAGGCATCGACGCTGGAGCGGACGATTACCTCCCCAAGCCGTTTCGCATGGAAGAGCTGCTTGCCCGGCTGCGGGCCATCCTGCGGCGCGCGGGCGGTCATGCCAGCAGCATTGTGACGATCGGCGAGGTGGCGATCGACACCCGCAACATGAGGGTGAGCGTCAAGGGAACGCCGGTTTCGCTGACGCCGCTGGAGTTCCGGCTGATCAACTATCTCGCCCACAACCGCGACCGTGTCGTGCCCCAGGCCGAGCTTTGCGACAATCTCTACGACATCAACAACGACCGCGATCCCAACGCCATCGAAGCCGTGGTCGCAAGGCTGCGCCGCAAGATCAAGGTTCCGCTGATCGAGACCCGGCGCGGTTTCGGCTATCATATCGCAGGACCGCAAGAATGAGGCAGGGATCCCTGCTTCTACGGCTCTTGGCGGCTTCTGCTCTGGGGATCGCCGCAGCGTTGCTCGTGGCGGGCGCCGTTCTGATCGAACTCTTCCAGTCGCAGGTGGAGGAGCGGGTTCACAAAGAGCTGCTCAATCATGCAAGCCAGCTCGCTGGCGCTCTGGAAATCGATGCCGCCGGTAAGCCAACGCTCGAGCGGCAGCCGGCCGATCCAAGGTTTCAGGAGCCGTTCAGCGGGCTTTACTGGCAGATCGCCGTGGATCAAGGCCAGAAGCTCTATTCACGTTCGATTTGGGACGAATCGCTTCAACTCGCTCCGAGCGATCCGGGGCCAGAAGGGCGCATTTCGCACCTCACGGCCGCCGACGGCATGGACGTCATCGTGTTCGATCAATCCATTAAACTGCTGGAAGACCAGACCAGCAAAAGCGCGCGGATCATCGTTGCGGTCGATGCCGTGGAAGTCACGGATCCAGTGGCATCGTTCCGCCGGTGGATGATGCTTTCGCTCGGCGCGCTTGCCATTGCCTTGGCGGTGGCTGCGTGGGTTCAGGCCAAGGTCGGGCTGATGCCGCTGCAGGCCTTGAAAGACGGGCTGGCGCGGATCGCAACTGGTACGGTGTCACGGCTCGAAGGCGGTTTTCCTAAGGAAATCGATCCTTTAGTGAACGAGTTTAATGCTGTCCTGGAAGTGCATGACAAATCCTTGAGTCAAGCGAGGGCGCGCGCCAGCGATCTGGCGCATGGCCTCAAGACGCCTCTCACGATCCTCGGAGTCGTCGCCGGAGATCTGGAGCGGCGGGGCGATTCCGCCGCCGCGGCCGATGTCGGCGAACAGGTGGCTGCCATGCAGACCGTCGTCGAACGCGAGCTTTCCCGCGCCCGGCTCGCCTTGGGCCGAAATCCGCCGCTCTGCCAACTCGCTCCTGTTCTCAACCAGATGACCGGGGCGTTGCGAAAACTGCCGCGCGGCGGCGACGTCGAATGGACTGTCGAGGCGGACTCGTCGCTGGCGGTCAATATCGATCCAACCGACATCAAGGAGCTTGTCGGAAACATTTGCGACAATGCCCGGAAATGGGCGGCGAGCAAGATCGTGATCGCGGCCCGCCGCGAAGCGGGCGCCATCGTACTGACCGTCGACGACGACGGGCCTGGCATCAACTTGGGCGACGAGAAACGGGTGACCGAAAGGGGCTACTCGAACGACACGAATGGCAGTGGCCTCGGCCTCACCATCGTGCGCGACATCGCCGACAATTACGGCTTCAACGTCGATTTCGGACGTTCTCCGCTTGGCGGCTTCCGGGCGCGGGCAACTTTCCCGGCCAAGGGCGCGGCCGCAAAGGTCAAGGACAGGTCGACCGTTCAGGCGTAGGCCTTGATGATGCCGATAAAGTCGGCGGCTTTGAGGCTGGCTCCGCCCACCAATGCGCCGTTGACGTTGTCCGCGGACATCAGTTCCTGGGCGTTCGAAGGTTTTACGGAACCACCATAAAGAATACGCATGGCGGCAGCATTTTCGCCCACGGCTTTTCCAAGCTCCTTGCGAATATGGGTGTGCACTTCGGCCACTTCCGCCGTGGTGGGCGTGAGGCCGGTGCCGATGGCCCAGACGGGTTCATAGGCGATCACTGTGTTCGCGGGCGTTGTCCCCTCGGGCAAAGATCCCTCAAGCTGCTTCGAGACAACGGCGAGCGTTTTGCCGCTCTTCCTTTCTTCCAGAGTCTCGCCAATGCAGACAATGGCGGTCAATCCGGCGCGGTGGGCGGCCGCAGCCTTGGCGCGCACTGTTGCATCGGTTTCACCATGATTGGTACGGCGTTCGGAATGGCCGACGATCGCCGCGGTGCAGCCGGCGTCTTTCAACATCTCCGCCGAAATGTCGCCGGTGTGAGCGCCGGAAACGGCAGTGTGGCAATCCTGGCCGCCGATCCTGATTCGACTTCCCTTCATGACAGCCTTGACGCGGCGTGCCAGCGTGGCGGGCGGGCAGACCAAGACTTCGCAGCGCAATTTGACGTCCCGCAGCATGGCGGCAAGCAGGCGCGGTTCGCGCAGATGGGCCGTGGTGCCGTTCATTTTCCAGTTGCCCGCCACGAGCGGACGCGGCTGTGTTCCCGCCATAAACAGTCTCCCCAAACAAGGCGCCGGGCTTAGCAGACCTTTGCTGCGCTTGCGAGAGGGTTCCAGCCTACCTATGATGCGCTGCCCGCACTGGGAAACACCAAGGACTTCATAATGCTCGAGTCAATGCGAAATGCCGCCAAAAGCTGGGTGGCGAAGGTTCTGATCGGCCTCCTCGTGATCAGCTTTGCCGTCTGGGGTGTGACCGACGTGTTCACGGGTTACCGGGCCGGGGCGCTGGCGACCGTGGGCGGGCAAGAGATTTCGGCAAACCAGTTCAACGACGCGTTCAACCGCATGCTACGCAACATGTCGCAGCAAACCGGCAAGGCGATGACGCCGGACGATGCGCGGAAAATTGGCCTCGACAAAACGGTGCTGAACACGCTCATTCAACAAGCGGCTCTGGACGACCAGATCGACGCTCTGAAGCTCTCGATCAGCGACGCCAAGATGGCGGAACAGATTGCCGGCAACAAGTCGTTTCAGGGATTGGACGGCAAGTTCGATCCGGCGGCGCTCAAAAACTATCTTGAGCGGATCGGGCTTCCCGAAAGCGCTCTTATTGCGAATGAACGGGCGGTGGCCTTGCGCTCTGCCCTCAGCGATGCGGTTGGCGCGGGATTGGCGCCGCCCAAGACTCTGGTGGAGGCGCTGACGCAGTTCGGCGCGGAAGAGCGCGATGCGCGCTATTTCACGATTACCGTGGCCGAGGCGGAAATCGCCGCACCGACGGAAGACGATATCAAGAAGCAATACGAGAGCTCGCCGGATGCTTATACGGCGCCGGAATACCGCTCCATCGCAATCTTGAGCGCCGAGCCAGCGGACATCGCGCCCAAGCTCAACGTTACCGACGACGAGCTGAAGGCGGGATACGAGAAGTACAAGGCGGACTTTTTCACGCCGGAGACCCGGACCATCCTGCAAATCACCTTCAATACCGAAGCGGAAGCCGCCGCGGCCAAGGCCAAGATCGATGGCGGGGCGGATTTCATGAGTGTCGCCAAGGAGCGTGGAGCGACCGAGGCGGATATCACCTTCGCCAAGCGAAAGAAGACGGATTTCCTCGACAAGACGATTGCCGATGCGGCGTTCTCGCTTGCGCTCAATCAGGTGAGTGCGCCCGTGAAGGGTTCGCTTGCGACAGCATTGCTCAAGGCAACCGAGATTGTGCCGGAGCATCAGGCAAGTCTTGACGAAGTACGCGACGGACTCAAACAGCGCCTGCAACAAGAGCGGGCGCGCGATGAAGCGCAGACCTTGTTCGACGCGGTCGAGAACGAGAAGAACAACCAGGTGAAGTTCGAGGACATCGCCTCCAAAACCGGCGTGCCGCTCATGATCGTTCCGGCGGTGAGCCGCTCAGGCGAGGACAAGGACGGCAAGAATGTGGACATGCGGCACAAGAACGATTTGCTTCAGGCGGCATTCGACAGCGATGTGGGCGTCGACAATCAGGCATTGACGGTCGAGGACGGCTTCACCTGGTACGAAGTGCGTGAAGTGGTGCCTTCCGCGCTGCGTCCGCTCGATACCGTCAAGGACAAGGTCAGGGCCGACGTAATCGCGAGGAAGCTCAGGGAAGCGGCGAGCGAGAAGGCCAAGGCGATCGTGACGCGCGCCCAAAGCGGCGTAGCTTTCGATGCGCTGGCGCAGGAGGCGGGCCAGCCGGTACGCGAGGCCAGCGGACTGAAACGCAACGAAACCAGCGCGGAATTCGACTCGAATGCCGTTACCGCGCTCTTTGGCGTGGCCCAGAATGAGGTCACGTGGGCTTTCGAAGGCGATGGACGCGGCGCCAAGGTCATTCAGTCGAAGGCGGTGCTTGCACCGGCATTCGATCCGGCCTCACTTGCCGCGAAGCAAGCGAGCGATGCGATCCTGAACGGGCTGGAGTCGGATATTCCACAGCTCTATCTCGGAGC
>JAAURV010000180.1 GCA_012032065.1 Hyphomicrobiales bacterium | reverse complement strand
GAGGATGCCGTATTCGCCATCGGGCAGTACTCCTTCAAGCCCGCATCAAAGATGCTGATCGACGAGAAGGGCGCCAAGATCAGGCTGACCGAAAAGGAAACGTCGATTCTCAAGTATCTCTATCGCGCCGGCGAAAAAGTGGTGACGCGCGATGTGCTGCTGCAGGAAGTGTGGGGCTACAATTCCGGCGTCACCACGCACACGCTGGAAACCCATATCTACCGCCTGCGTCAGAAGATCGAAAAGGACCCCTCGCACGCGGAACTGCTTGTGACGGAGACCGGCGGCTACAAGCTCGTTCCCTAACGTCCTTCGTGCAGCGGTGGCACGGGTCGCGCTCCGCCGCTGCACTGCGACCCGCGCGACCGCTCTTGTCCACAGCCGGCTGGACCAGTTCGCGCGAATCGCCCAACGCTGCGCAGAATTGTTGCGCAGATGGGGGCGCCGGATGGCCATTGACAAGGTAATCGCACCTTTGCTGCGGGTGCCTCTGTTCGCCGGCCTGAGACCCCTGCAGATCACGGAGATCGCGCGCCAAGCCGAACGCATCGCTTTCCGGCGCGGCGGCGTCATTACCGAGGCCGGGAGACCTGGAGACGGCGCTTACCTGATCGTATCGGGTGACGCAGTCTGCAAGCCCAGACCGGGATCAGCAGTGCTGCCGCAACCCGTTGCACCCGGTTCCCTCGTCGGCGAACTCGCCATGCTGGTCGACCATGTCTATAGCGCGACGATCGTCGCAGAAGGGCGGGTGCATTGCCTCAAGCTTCTGCGTGCCGCGCTCTATGCGCAGATGGAGGCGGATCCCGCTCTAGCGGATCACCTTTCCGGGGCCTTGACGGCGCGCCTCACCGAGGTCGCGATAGAGATGCGCAGGATCGACAGTCTGCTCGTGCTGGACACCGCCGGGGAGCCGCTCTTGGATCCGCCTCCAATGTCTGAGATTTGGACTCGACCTCTCGCAGCCGGGACGCAACGCTAGCAACACTCAGAATGAAAAGCGCCCAACTCCGGGGGAGGAGTTGGGCGCAAGAAGCGCGTCATGCGCATAGTGCCAGGAGGGAAGCCGGCACTCGCGGGTGGTGTCTTTCGGCTAGACGGGGGGCACTACCGATGAAGAGCGACACCACTCGCTATGACCAACAAATAAACCTTGTAGAGGCCAATTCAATGGGGGACCGGGGGGTGATCACGATATTGTTACGGAATGTTTCAGTTATCCCCAAGATCAAGGTTTGCATGATTCCGAACAGCCACAGGCCCGAACTGCCGGCTATTGCTGCAGGGCCATCCAGGACGGCACGAACAACTTCGGGTCCAGATTGTCGGCCTTGCCGAAGTCATGGAGCTCAACCCGAGTATCCAGCCCCTGGGAATCCGTCGTGATCCATTCCTTCAACTCCACCATCGGCTTTTTCTGAATGAACAGCTTTATGCTGCCTGGGGTGTCCGGGCTCTTGTCCTGCAACGCCAGCACAAACCTATCCTCGGTCTCGCTTGCCTCAAGAATGCGCGCGTCCTTCAACAGGTCTACGTCCTTGCGCAAGAGGACCCGGAATGGTGTTTGATCCAGGCCCCAACGGTTGTCTGTTTTCAGGTCAAAGTCCTGAATCACCAAGTATTTGCCGTCAGACACGACGATTTGCCTGCTAGGGAGATTGTATTCGAAACGAAACTGCCCGGGGCGCTTGATGTAGAATTTGCCGCGCAAGCGCTTGTTGTCTGCGCTGGTCTGGACAAAGTTCCCCTTCATATCGCCCATTTGATTGAAATAAGCTGTCACCTTCTGGATGAGATCTATTTGCTTGGCGCTGAACTCCTGCCCCGCAGCGTCCGCCTCTTTGGTGACAGTCTGGTTCCAACTCTGGGGGGGCTGCGGGGGAGGGCTTTTCGTGCCCTGGGCCAAAGCCGTCCCGGCAAGCGCTACGCCAAACAAGGCCATGAGCGCCAAGTGCACCGGACGCCGTACCTGCATTGAAATCCCCCAAGCTGCGTTCACGCAGAAGGCTATGATTCGGCTGATAACGCATCCGTTTGTCGCAACATTGGGACAAGATTGTGGGCAAATGCAGTCGTCCACCGCAACAGCGTCGATCCGCAGTCGACCCGGCGCTGGTTTCAGATTTCCCGTGACCCCCGACCGCCGATCAGGATGGGGCGCATGCCGTTGTAGACGGGCGCGCCGAGAATGCCCTCGCGCTCCATGGCCGCAAGCACCGCCACCATGGGCCGTTCCAGCGTCTCGTAAACCGTCACTTTCCGTTTCCGGGCGAGGCGGGGCCCGAGCAGTTTCCACAGCCTGAGCGTGATATCGGCATCCTCCGCCGCATATTGCGTGGCGCGGTCGAGCGGCACGCGATCGAAGGTGATCGCCGATTTGCCCGAGCCCGCCACATCCTTGAAGGCAATCGGCTTGTGTCCCAGATGCTTTTCGGAGAGCTCGTCCATGCCATGCCCGTTCTCGCCCGACTCGATCGCATAGGACATCAGCATGGTGTCGTCGATTGGCGCGACGGCGATGCCGTTCCGCGCGAAAATCTGCAGATCGTATTTGAGATTCTGGCCGATCTTAAGAATGCCCGGGTGTTCGAGCAGGGGCTTGAGCTTCGCGATCGTTTCACCGGGCGGCAACTGGCCTTCGACGGCATCGCCGCCAAAGAGGCCTCCTCCCGCGCTTTTGTGTCCCAAAGGAATATAGCAGCCCCGGCCCGGCGTAACCGACAACGAGATGCCCACCAGATTGGCCCGCATGGCATCGAGAGAATCGGTTTCGGTATCGACGGAGACGAAACCCTGCTCCATGGCCTCAGCGATCCAGCGGTCCAGTTCAGCTCTACCGGAAACCATTTCATAAGCGGAATGATCGACCGCAATGGATTTGAGCTGGGCCTCCGCAGTCTCTATGGCGGCGGCGCCAGTCGGCATTTCCGCTTGCTTGGCCTTGCCAGGAGAATTGCGGCGCGGTGCCGTTGCCGGTGGGGGCGATCTCGGTAGCTTCCGGCGGCCAATACTGGAAGGTAACCGGCACGGCATCGATCACGGCAGCGTCGGCCTCGAGATCGGAGGCAACCTTGCGGGTGAAACTGGTGAACTCGAGCGCCTTGGCGAAACCGATGAGATCGGAGGCGCGCGGCTGGTCCACCGCGAAATCCTCGACCGGCGTTTCGACCGGCACTTTGTCGTCCAGCGTCACCAGACGCTTGGACAGGCGCGCCTGCTCGGCGAACTGGATGAGATTCTCTCGCCGCTTCTGCTGTTTGATTTCGGCGGCGCGTTCGAGCAACGTTTCGAGATTTCCATATTCCTCGATCAATTGCGCTCCCGTCTTGACGCCGATTCCGGGAACACCGGGCACGTTGTCGACGCTATCGCCGGCAAGCGCCTGCACGTCGATCACCTTCTCCGGCTTGACGCCGAATTTCTCGACGACTTCCGATTCGCCGATCTCGCGGTCCTTCATCGTGTCGTAGAGCGCCACGCCATTGCGCACGAGTTGCATCAGATCCTTGTCGGAAGAGACGATGCGCACCGTGGCCCCCGCTTCCACCGCCTGGCGCGCATAGGTGGCGATCAGGTCGTCGGCTTCGTAGTTGAGCTGCTCGACGCAGGCGACGTTGAAGGCGCGCGTCGCCTGCCGGATCAGTCCGAACTGCGGGCGCAAGTCCGCCGGCGGATCGGGCCGATGTGCCTTGTATTCCGGATAGAACGCATTGCGGAACGTCTTTTCCGATTTGTCGAAGATGACCGCCAGGTGCGTGGGTTTGTGGCCCGCGTTCATCTCGCGCAGCAGCTTCCACAGCATGTTGCAGAAGCCTTGCACAGCGCCCACCGGCAAGCCGTCGGACTTGCGGGTGAGCGGCGGCAGCGCGTGATAGGCGCGAAAGATGTATCCGGATCCGTCGATCAGATAGAGATGGTCGCCGGGCTTAAGCTTGGCTGATTTCGGCATGGGCGGCACTATGCCACCCGCGCTTCGCCGTTGAAAGCCTGAAGGCCTCGGGCCGGGCGAACAGGAAGGACGCCCAGGTTCCGCGTGTGAGCCAATAGAGCGCGAGCGGACCTGATACACCCGCAGCCGTAACGAACAGTGAAACGAAAGCCAGATCCATTCCGGGAGCGAAACGGAGTAGAACGGCTCGGGTCACCGCCATGAACGCGAAGAAAGCGAGATAGATGGGTAGCGTATTCTCCCCGCAAAGACGCATTGGTGCGGAGATGCCGAGCCTCATGAGCAGAATGGCGGCGCCGATGACTGCTGCGGCGCCGGTGAAGCCGAGAGCGAGGCCGATGAGGGGCAATGATTCGATTCCGGCTTCGACTGCCAGGGTGTTGACCGAGGCCCAGATCGTGAGGCCTGCCGCAATCGTCAACCCGTCGCGCGCGCCACACCTTCGGCATAGGCGAACACATATTTCGCCATCCAGTAACCCGCGAAGAAATAGACAAAACGCGCGGCGAACTCGTCGATCGCCAACCAGCCGGTTTCAATCGGAGCCATCTCAAGCATCGCCGCGCCGGCGAAAATGAGAATCGGCGGTACGTTGCGCAGCGCCTTGGTCACGACGAAGAACACGGCGAGCAGATAGATGAACCACAGCGTTCCGAAAGGCTGGATCAAACCCATCGCCCAGGCGTGCGCCACCGCAAGCGGACCGTCACTCATCGCGATTCCCGGGCCCTTCATGGCGAACTGGATGGTCATCCACAGCACGTAGAAATAGGCGAAATGCAGCACCTTGGAGTCGAGGTAACTCGTCCACGGCCTGCCGATGCGGCTTGCGAGAAAGAGGCCCGAGATCAAAAAGAAGTCCGGCATGCGAAACGGCTTCGCCCAGTGGATGAATCCGCTGAGCCACGAAACCTCGCCGGCCGCTTTCTCCACGCCCAGCGTCGAATGCATCATGACCACCAGCACGATGCAGATTCCCTTGGCGCAATCGACCCAATCGACGCGGGGATGGAATGCTGTTGCAGCCGCCATGGTTAACTCCTCGAATGTCCCGGAAGGGAACAGGCCTCGTATCTAGACGACCAACGGAGCAATCCTTGCGCCGCGGGCGCAAGCCGCGTTATACGGGTTAACGGTCCAGGCACCCGTAGCTCAGCTGGATAGAGTGTTGCCCTCCGAAGGCAAAGGTCACAGGTTCGAATCCTGTCGGGTGCGCCATTAAATCATTGAAATTATTATGTTTTAATTTTCGCGTTCCGCGCAAAGTTGCGCGAGGTACGCAGATTGTACACATAACGTCAAAATTACCCCCGATTTCGACGGGTGTCGCGCCATGAGTATCCAGGCAGTGGCATGGGCGATCTCGCAGCGCGTAGGATCACCGACAGGCAAAGCGCTGCTCATTTGCCTGGCAAATTACGCGAACGAGAAGGGCGAGTGCTGGCCTTCGCAAACGACCATTGCCAGGGAAGCAGAACTTGGAGAGCGAGCGACGCGCGATTGGCTGCAGAAGTTGGAAGCGCAAGGACTGATCACCCGTACTCGCAGGAACAGGCGTGACGGTTCGCGGACCTCTGACCTGTTCCAGCTGGCGATTGGTGCAAAGGTTGCGGTCGAAACGGACCAACCGGCAAAAACTGCCGATAGGAAAATCCAAGCGGCAAATCCTGCCGGTAGGCCCGGCACCAGACGCCGGGGGGTCCGGCATCAGGTGCCGGGCAATGAACCGTCACTTGATCCATCAATTGAATCCTCCTCCCTACCCTCTAAAGGCCCGGCCAAAGAACCGGAAAGGAGGAAGGGAGGTTTCTATCAGTTTTGGGAGGAGTGGCCGGAACAGGAGCGGCCAGAATTCAGGGGAGCGGCTGAAGCGACATTTGCCAAACTCTCAACCGAAGACCAGCAGGCCTCGGTGATCCATGCAGCAGCATTTCGAAAGAATGCCAAACAGCTAGGCAGCGTTGGGTTGATGATCCCCTATCTCAAAATGCGGAGTTTCCGTGACTTCGAGGATGGACCGAAACTGACAAGCGAAGGACGCTTCGAGATCAAGCCGGAGTGCAAGGAATGGCAGCTTTGGATTGATCACATGGCGGCTACGGTTTCGCCAAATGCGAGCAAACGTGTCAGTGCGCAAGGGTTCCTGCTGACTCAAACGCGATTGCCGCCGGGGATGGAAAATCTCCAGCAGAGGGCGGGCGAAGCGCGCCCGACCTTGGTGTGAATATTTGGCTTCGTGGAGTTGCAGATGAACCGTTGTGAGTTAGTAGTTTGTGACAAGATAGCAGATGTGTGTACACATCCGCGCGCCGCTGCCGCGTCAGTGTCGGCCGTCATCCCGACGGCCGAGATGACAAGCTGACGGGGCTGTAGCATGTCACGCAACGGCCAAAAACAAATCCACCTCTTCCTGTCCGAAATGGACGTGGCCGTCCTGGTCGACATGGAAAACAGGTTCGGCCTGAACCGCAGCGAATCATCCGCCGCCTGGTACGGGCAGCCCATGGCCATGGGCCCATGTTGACGGCGGAGGATTCTCAGAAAGTGGTCATGAAGTGGGCCCCGTTTTTGGGACCAGGGGCTTAGTTGGATAGACTGCCGCTCCCAAAGGAGAAGGAGCGGACGATGACGAGGAAGACAAGGCGCAGGATCGATGCGGCGTTGAAGGCGAAGATCGC
>JAAURV010000179.1 GCA_012032065.1 Hyphomicrobiales bacterium | reverse complement strand
CGCGACGGCCAAACCACCAAAACCGGCGGTGCCGGCTGTGGACATGTGGATAACGCAAGAGCGTTACCCACAGGCCCACAGCAACAGCAGCAAGAACGTGCTATGGCAGCTTGAAGAGATTCAACCGAGCGGTAGAGCGTCCAACTAAGAATCCTCACCAAGTGGTCCCAGCATTGGGGTCCACCTCAATGCCCTCCCACCACCATCACCAATCCTTAGGTCCGCCACTACAAATCTTTCCAAGTCTCCGCTTCGGTTTGGTGGGTCAGAGTAGACTCGAACCTTGACAGCCAGCCTTACAAGTCCTTTGTCGAGAGAGAGTTTGGCTGCGTAACGGGTTACTGTTCCTGAGTGATGCAGAACTGGCACAAATCCTTTTAAGTCGGATGAGATCAACTCCAAGACTCGAAAGGTCTCTGATTGGCCCTTAACAATCGAGATTGATGTTTTGTCACTATAGAGCCAAGCAGCTTTTTCAGACTGGAAAAAGCCGTTGAAGAACACTCCCGAAACGGGTTTGAGTTCTGCATACACTTGGCAAGGCTTACCTTGATTTTTGACTTTAACGCCTACCGCGAAGTCGCCCACATTTAGATCGGCAGTTGGCATGTCGCTAGAAAGTATGAGATCGGGCGCATCCTCTGAGGATAGCTTCAACTGTTCCCCTAACCTGATTTTTCTCGTTGCTGTTCGTCATGCAAGACGGCTGGAAGCTCGAATAGTTTCCACAACCACACAGCAGGGAACAGGATACACACGACCGCGCCGATGGCGACCCTTGCGACTATTTCGTCGCGAGATGCATCTTCAGACCCCAAAAATATTAAGGCCAGCAAGATCGCGAGGGCGGTTAACCCGGCTTTCACAAGCGGTGCCCGTGAACCAATGCCAAGCGTTTTTGCCGTCTCAACAGCGGCTCGCCTAGCAACCCATCGCCAATACTTGGTAACCATCTCAACCACCTTGCCGCATTTGCTGCCGCGGGGGGAGTCTTGGGATTCCCGCGCCGCGTCACTGCGGCCCGCCCAGCCTTGTTGCGCTTCCTACATAAGGCCGGCTTTTGCCGCCCCTTGGGGCGTATTTCGATGACGTTTTGGGCAAAAGGCCGCCTCTGCACGATCACTGTCCGCCCCTATGCGCAGAACGGCGCAGCTGGCCTTTCCGCAGAGCGAAAAGGCCCTATGCCGCTTGCTCGCGCCAATGAGCCGACGCCACGCCATACTCGTGTTTGAACAACCTTGCCAAGCCGCTACAGGATTTCTGGAAGGGTCTCGGGGGAGACGACATGATCATGGGACCGCTGCGCGCGCGTATCGGCGACGTTGGTCCCGAAATCGTAGGCGACGGCATCGAAGCGCCTGTGGGCGCGAGCACGGGCGGCAACGATACGATCTTCGGCGAAACCGCAAGCGGCGGCCTTGACGGCGTCACCGGCGGCAATGACCGGCTCTATGGCGACTTCGGCGACGATCGACTTTATGGCCAGACCGGCAACGATGTCCTGATCGGTGACGTTGGCACCGACCTTCCTGACGGCGGCGCCGGCACGGACGCGGCCTCCTATGCGACATCGACGGCAGGCGTCACCGCCGATCTGATCAACCGGTTGTTCAACACCGGCGATGCCAAGGGCTACATCTATATCAGCATCGCGAATCTCCTCGGCCGCGGCGGCGCCGACACGCTGATCGGCGGCACCGGCAACGACCGCTTCGACTTCCTGATGCCCGGCGACGGCGCCGACCGCATCGCCGACTTCTCGACCGCCTCCGGCAACAACGACGCGCTGCGGCTTCCTCGGCACCGCTTTCGGCAATCTCGCCAATGGCGCACTGGCGGTGAAACACTTCGTTGCCAAAACCACTGGCGCGGCCGGCGATGCCGATGACCGGTTCATCCATGAAACCGGCACCGGCATCCTGCGCTACGACTCGAACGGCTCGGCGGCAGGCGGCGTCGCCGTCATCGCAACCTTCACCGGCATACCCACGCTGACCGCCGGAGATTTCTACATCCTTTGACGTTCCGCACTATCCAAGCGATAGCGGGTTATAACCCGGTTATCGCTTGCGCCGGGGCTTGGGCCCCCTCAACCGCGACCCCCGCAACAGGCCTGCCGCATCGACAATCGGATAGCCCGCCGCCACCACATGCGAGTTGATCCGGTGCAGGTCGCGGATCATGTCGACGAACAACGCGCCGCGCCGCAGCGTCCCCCGGCCCCGCGTCTTGCCCTTGAAATGTTCGTCGAGAACCTTGTTCTCGAGCACGCGGAAGGAATCCTTCTGGGCGATAAGGCGGCTCGCCCCCTCCACGTCGCCAGACGTGAGAACGCCGGTCGCCAGCCTGATGTTGTCGTGAATGATGAGGCAGAGATCGTTGAGCGAGGCCTGCTCTTCCGCGGTGAAGGCGATGCTCTCCTTGGCCTTGGTCTTGATGCGGTCGGAAAGATTGAGATGAATCACATCGCCCGCATGTTCGAGATTGCTCACATACAGCACGATTTCGAGCGCGCGGCGCGATTCTTCCGGCGCAAGATTGGATTGCGAGAGGTCGGCCAGATATTCGCGCACCGCCGTTTGAAACGCGTTTAGCCGCTCGTCGATGCCGCGCAGGAGTTTCAGCGTTTCGAGGCTACCCGTTTGCAGCGCCGTTTGCGCGGTGGCGAACATCCGGTCGAGCACCTCGCTCATCCGCACGGTTTCGAGCATGGCGTTGGAGAGCGCCACCGGAGGTGTCGCCAGCGCGCGGGGATCGAGATAGCGCGGCGCCGCCAATGTGTCCTCGTTCTGCTTGTCGTCCGGCACCAATCGCCGCATCAGCCGGTCGACATAAGGCGTGAATGGGAGCAGGCAGAGTCCCGCGATGATATTGAACGCCGCGTGAAACCCCACGGCAAGCGCCAACGGGCTTACCGGAATCTGCACCACATAGGGAATGATCCGGTTGACGAAACCGAGAACCGCCAATGCCGCGAGGCCTCGGCAGATCAGATTGGCGAGCGGCAAGCGCCGCGCGGGCGGCGGCAATGCAAGCGTCGAGGACACCGCGGGCAGACAGCCGCCGAGATTGATGCCGAGAATGAAACTGAGCGCGCCCTCAACGCCAAGACTGCCATTGGCGAGGAACGATGCAATAAGCAGGATCGCTGCAAGCGTCGAATGAAACAGCCAAGCGAGTATGGCGCCCACCAGAAACGACAGCAGTGGCTCGCGCCCTACCGCGGAAAGAACGTCGTGAAACAGGCTGGCCGAGGAGAGCGGCGCGCTCGCTCCGGAAATCAGCTTAAGCGACAAGAGCATCAAGCCAACCCCGATCAGGATGCGGCCCACATTGTGCGGCCTGAATTCTTCGCTGACGCTGAACACCACATATCCGGCGAACAGAAAGACCGGCGAGGCCCACAGCGCAAACGAACTTCCCGAAGCGAAGAGCGCCGATACGACGGCCGAACCCGCATCCGCGCCAAGGAGAATCGCTAGCCCCAGCGTCGTGCCGATCGCTCCCGATGCGGCAATCCCCGCCACGATCAGCGTCATCGCGGTGCCGCTGCCGAGGATCGTTGTCGCAACGCTGCCCGCCGCGAAGGCCGAGAGGCGGCTTCCGAGCCGGTGCTCGATAAAGGTGCGCAGCCTGTCCCCCCAGGCGCGCATCACCCCGGTGCGCACCATGCGCACGCCCCAAAGCAGCAGCGCGATGCCGCCCAGAAGATTGACGATGACGGCCGTGCCTGGATTCACGCTTGAGTTAACCTTCGCCGTTCAGTGTGAGAAATATCACAGCGTTCGCAGCCCGCAACGCCGATATCTCAGGGTCAGAAACCATGATACATTACTGGAATGGGCGAAGGGCTCAAGAACTGGATCACCGTCGCGTTCGGCGGCATCGGCGTCGCCGCCTTCACGTTTTTCGCGCCCATTGCCTGGGACAAGTATACCCACCGGCCTGTCGGTCCCGACACCGTCGAAACATCGCTTCGGGTTGAGGACGGCCAGGTCTTTGTCGTCGTGCGCAACAACAGTGACGAGCCCTTGGACCTCGTCGAAGCCGAAATCGAATTCCAGGGCATCACGGCAGCCGACCAGGGATTTGCCGCCTTTCCCGAACCGTCGCATCTCTATGAAGTCGACTCCAGGCTCAATGCAAAGCTCACGCAAAACCAAGACAATCTTCGGATCAGCACGAAAATCGCCCAGGCCATCGAAAAAGGCCAGGTCGATCAGTTCGGTTTCAAGATCAGCGGCAATGCCATGAAGCTCCAGAATGCAAAGTCGATCAGCGGGAAGGTCAAGGACATCAACGGCAATGTGTTTCCGCTGAAACATTAGCGTCTGAACCTTCTCGAACGGAGTTAGGCATGAAACGTGTTCTCGCTGCCGTCGTTCTCTGCATCCTTGTTTTCGCCGCGCAGGCTCATGCCTTCGATCGCTGCAATGAATATCCGCAAGACGAGGACGGTTTCCGCTCCTGGCTATCGGAAAGGGTCATCCATACCGTTCCAGAAAAATATTTCGACCTCGCCCGCTCGATCGCGCTCGATACCAAACCGGGCTACACCGGCCTCAGCCCGGTCTTTGCAAAATTCAACGAGGATGGCCGCCCCGCCGTCGTTTTCCCCGCGGACTTCGCCCCCGTCATCTGCCGCATCGCGCTGGCGCAGTTCGTTTTCTTCGACAGCGACCGGAATGCGCCTGCCGTCGCGGCGCAGGAAGAGGCGGCGAAATGTGTCGACGCGAAGATACAATCCCAGGAACCGCTCGGCGCCTGCCTTGCGCAATACGCCGCGGGCCTCGAGACAACCTATCGCAGCGCCTTCGGCGAACTCGCCAGCCGAACCCAGAATCAAGCTTACGCCTATGCCGCCGACGCCGTCGAGCAGATCGCGAAACATGAGTTCGCTCACCACTTTCTCAATCACTTCGAACGGGTCAAGTCCGGAAGTCTCGCAAGGATAGACGCGGAGTTCGAGGCGGACTTCGACGCGGCGCTAAATGCCGTGCAAACCGGAACCTTGCATTCCGCGATGTATTATTTCTTCGCACCCCTGGGCGAGATCGAACGTCGCGCGGGCGCGCTGAAAAGCCCGAATTACGAAAGTGCCGACTGCCGCGCCGCGAACATCAACGACATCTCGGGTTTGTTCGGTATCGTGACAATGGTGCTGAACGACGCGGCCGAAGGCGAGAACCGCAACTTCACCACGAAGCAACCGGATATGCGGCTGGCCAGCCTGCTTGAAGAGCTTCGCAGGAGGCCGCCGCCCGCCCCCAGCGAATTCTCATGCGGCAAGCTCTCCCTCCAGGTGCTTGCCGAGGCCCAACGGGAGATGATCGAGTTCACCACGATTTTTGCGGATTCTGCCAGCGTATTGTTCGAGGACGCCGAAGAGATGAAGCCGGCCGCGTTCGGAATCGGCAACAAGGAAAGCGTTTTGCAACTCATCGAACGGCTCCGCGCCAGTTCCGCCAGTTTCATCCATTTGAAAGGTTTGTCGGCAAGAGCGCTTTCCATTTTTATTTCCAGGCTTGCCCATCAATTGGAAGCCGGAGACAACTCGCTGGCTCCAGTGGTGGAGAGCGTCCTTGCCGCTTCGGGCGGCGACTTTATCAGCGGCGATCACGGACGCATCCTGAATCAGCGGGCCGTCTTCATTCTGTATGAGCAGAAGGGAGCCCGCGTGGAAGCGAAACTCGAAGAGGCGCGCCGGATGTTTGAAAGAGCGGTGTTGCTGCTTCCGAATCTCTCCGAAAGCTGGGCAAATCTGGCGATCATCGCGCTCGCTACTGGCAATTGCTCCGAAGCGGTTGCACTTGCTGAAACGGCGATCGACTCGACCCAGAATGAGCCGACACGCGCGAGTACCGCTCAATTTCGCGATGACGTGCGCAACGCCGATCAAGAAGGTCGGTGTTCCGAAATGTCACAAAACATGCGGGAATCCCTGGCGAAATGAGCCGTGGTTGCACTGTTGCAATTGTCTTGGGCATTGTCCTCGCTGCTGAAATCAGTGTTCGTATTCAGTCATCAGGCCCGGGCGTACGCCTAGACCCATTGAGGCGTCGATTACCGCGCCATGCAGAACCGTCGAATGATCGGAGGCGAGAAAGGCGATGATCTCGGCGATTTCTGCGGGCTCGATCAGCCGGCCCTTGGGCAGCGTCTTGAGAAAGCGCGCGCGTTCCGCGGCGCTCATCATGTTGAGGGTGGAAGCCTGAAACATCGGCGTGTTCGTGGCGCCGGGGCAAACCGCGAAAACATCCAGGGGAAGATGCACCGATTCAGCCGCAAGCTGCCGGGTCATAAAGGCGGCGGCCGCTTTGCTCATGCCATCCGCCAAGCGAAAGCCTGGAAACACGGCGACACCGCCGCCAACGGAACTCAAGTTGATGAGTTTCGCCGCGCGTTCTCTCGGCACGTCCCGGATGCGCCGCACAAAGCCCTGCGCCATTTTCAGATTGCCATCGGCATTGATGGCGAGGAGCGCCGAATCTTGCGCCGCCGCATCATCAGCATAGGCTGCAACCGTCGCAGAACCAACGGCGGCATTGTTCACGAGAACATCAATCCGGCCCCAGCTCGCGGTGACGGCATCAAGGCAGGCTTCGATAGAGGCGGCTGATTGCAAGTCGAGCGGATGTGCCGA
>JAAURV010000178.1 GCA_012032065.1 Hyphomicrobiales bacterium | reverse complement strand
GGAAGCCGAGGGCTGTCAAGGGTGAAACCGCGAAGCGGCGCTACGCGCCCTTGACAGCCCCTCGGCTTCCGCGAAGTCTTGCAACGAAGCGGTTCGACGGTTTCTTGCGTTCATACGTTTCAATGGAACTCAAAACGCCTGAAACGTGATGATCGTATAGGTATCGCGAATGCCCGGGATGGTCTGCACTTTCTCGGCAATGAAGCGGCCCACGTCTTCCTCTTCGCGCAAGTAGAACTTCACCAGCAAATCCCACCCGCCAGCTGTCGAATAGATTTCCGACGCAATCTCCGCGTCGGCGATCGCGGTTGCGACCTCGTAGGATTTTCCGAGATCGCATTTGATCTGAACAAAGAACGCGCGCATGCCGCCAAGCCTCCAGGTTTTGGCCATGCTCTACCGCATCGCGGCATTGGTCAACCGCGGGCCTGTTCAAGGCCGGGGGAGGGGGGTATGGTTAACGCCAGAAGCCGGGGGGCTTCGCAGTGCCACGAGTTGGCAGGGAGAAGTATCATGTTTGGAATGTTGAAGTATGCGTTGCCTGTCGCAGCCGCGCTTTTGATCGGCGCAAGCACGGGTCAGGCAGGTGTCGCTGGCGCCGCAAAGGCGCAAGCGAGCGCCTTCGATGGCGCAAGTCTCGCAACGCAAATCCACTACAAGAAAAAGCGGTTCCGCAAGCACGGGTACAAGCGGCACAGGATGAAGCGCCGTGGCCACAGCTATTACGGGTATCATCCGCGGGTGCGGTACTGGAGTCCGTATGCCAGTTACTCCTGGCATCCGCGCCGCCACCATTATTATGACGGGCCGGTGCTGATCTATCGCCGCAGCACCATCTGGTACTACGACGATTGCTGGCCGGGCCGCTGGTGCTACTGAGCCCCAGGCCAAATAAAAACCCGCGCGGATCGATCTCCACGCGGGTTCGTTTCAGGCGAACCTGAAATCGGTATTTACTGGATCGACGGATCCTCGGCGTAGGTGCCGTTGGCAAACTTGTACCAGACATACTTGGCGCCGACGATGTCGCCCTTGGCGTCAAGCTTGAGCTCGCCAAGGACTGTCTTCATCGGGTTGCCGGCACGCAGCCATTCGGCGATTTTCTTGTTGTCCTTGCTGCCGACCGCTTCGGCGGCCTGCTTGTACATTTCGAAAGCGGCGTAGGTGTACAGCGTGTAGCCTTCAGGATCGTAACCGTCAGCCTTGAACTTCTCGACGATGGCCTTGGCTTCCGGAAAGTTCCGCGGTTCCGGCGCGAAGGTGAAGATCATGCCCGTAGCGGCTTCGCCGGCAATGGTCCAAAACTCGGCGTTGTTCATCGAGTCGCCGGAGAGCATCTGGGCCTTGGATCCCTGTTCGCGCATCTGCTTCAGGATGAGTGCGCCTTCCGTGTGATAACCGCCCACGTAAACAGCGTCCACGCCGGCGTCCTTCATCTTCGACACGAGAGCCGAATAATCCTTTTCGCCGGGATTATAGGACTCGTTGAGAACCTCGGTGAGGCCAGCGGCATTCATGGCCTTCCGGGTTTCGTCGGCGAGGCCTTTGCCGTAAGCCGACTTGTCATCGATGATGGCGACTTTCTTGCCCGCATAGTTTTTGGCGAGGAATGCGCCGGCTACCGCGCCCTGAGCGTCGTCACGCCCGCAGACGCGGGCGACGTTCCAGCCGCCTTCATCCGTGAACTTCGGGTTCGTGGAGGCGGGCGTGATCTGCAGGATGTTTTCTTCGAGATAGATCTTCGAAGCCGGGATCGACGATCCCGAGCAGAGATGGCCGGCCACGAACTGAACGCCCTTGGACGCCATCTGCTCGGCCACGCGCGAGGCTGTTCCGGCACGCAGGCATCGTCACCGATTTCCAGCACGAGCTTTTCGCCAAGGACGCCGCCCGCGGCGTTAAAGGTCGGCGAACCGCCAAGGTGGCGCCGCGCTTGTATTGTTCGCCAAGGGCCGCGAGGTCGCCCGTGATCGGGCCGACCGTGGCCACCATGATGTCGGCCAGCGCCGTCGAGGCGCTGAGCGCTGCGGCAAAGCCGAGCGCGATGCCCGACATGAGAATTTTCTTCATTTAGTATCTCCCTGTGTATTTCCAAACCGTTTCGGGGTGTCATGCCCCTTGAGCCCATTCAAGCCCAAAGGCGCAGGATTGGGAAGGGGAAATGCATGAATTCCGCTCCTTCGCAATTTCACTTCGCGGCTCCTTCGCGGGCCTTGTCCTTCCAGGCGAAAGGACCTGACCTCTCGTAGAGCCACGGATATTGGGTCACCATCTGGCTGACCCGGGTAAGCCGGTAGCCGAGCCATGCCAGCCCCATGACCACCAAGCCATGGCTGATGTAATATTTGAGCGAGAGCAGATCGCTCTGGAACAGCGCGTAATCGAGAAAACGCAGACCCGCCGTAAAGAGCAGCATATAGAAGGCGAGGAGTCCCAAGGGTTTCCAGCCTATCGCCAGGGCGCGCCGGCCATGAAGGCAGCGCCGCCGCCCAGGATAAGGGTGAAGACCACGAACTGGATCACGCCCTTGGCATCGGGATGTTCGAGAAAGAAAGACATCAGTGTCCTCCTTCGAGATAGGCGGCGCGAACCTCCGGCTTGGCCAGAAGTTCCTTGCCGGTGCCGGTCATGGTGATCCTGCCGTTCACCATCACATAGGCGCGGTGCGCGAGCCTCAGAGCGTGGAAAGCGTTCTGTTCGACCAGGAACACGCTAAGGCCCCGCGAGGCATTGAGCTCCCGGATCGCCTCGAAGATCGCCTTCACGATGATGGGTGCGAGTCCCAGCGACGGCTCGTCGAGAAGCAGGAGGCGAGGGCGCGCCATCAATGCCCGGCCGATGGCCAGCATCTGCTGTTCGCCGCCCGACAATGTGCCGGCGCGCTGCATGGAGCGTTTCTCGAGTATGGGGAAGAGCTTGTAGACCTGTCCCACGTCTTCGTCGAAGAATGCCATCTTGTTGACGGTGGCGCCCATTTGCAGGTTTTCCAAAACCGTCATGCGCGGGAAGATGCGGCGGCCTTCCGGAGATTGCGCGATGCCGCGCCTGGCGATGTCATGAGTCGGAAGCTGGGTGATGTCGTGGCCGTCGAATTCGATCTTGCCGGACCTTGCGCGGGGCGAACCGAAGATCGTCATCATCAGCGTCGATTTGCCGGCGCCATTGGAGCCGATGAGCGTGGCGATCTCGCCGTTGCGCACTTCGAAGTCGATGCCCTTGAGCGCCTGAATCTTTCCGTAGAAAGTTTCGACACCCGTGCCACGCAGGAGAATGTCGCTCATTTGCGGCCTCCCTTGTGTTTTACCGGCTCGGGTCTCTTTTTCGCAATCACCGGCTTGCGCGCATTTTTCGCGATCGTAAGTGGTGGAGGCGGCGGCTCGGCGATCGACTTGGCGATGTCGGCCTGCACGGCGGCGGGGGCCTCCTGTTCGTCGTCGACGCCCAGATAGGCGCGGATCACGGCGGGGTCGGCTTTGATTTCGGCGGGAGTACCGTCGGAAATCTTGCGCCCGTAATCGAGCACCACGATGTGGTCGGAAATGCCCATCACCACGCTCATGTCGTGTTCGATGAGCAGGATGGCGACATTCTCTTCGTCGCGGATCGACAGCAACAGCTTGTTGAGTTCGTCCGACTCGCGCGGATTGAGTCCCGCCGCCGGCTCGTCGAGGCAGAGAAGACGGGGCTCGGTGCACATGGCGCGCGCGATCTCGAGACGGCGTTGGGCGCCATAGGGAAGATCGGCGGCAGGATCGTCGGCACGGTCGATCAAACCCGTCTTGTTGAGCCAGTGCTTGCACCGCTCGATCGCCTCGGCTTCCTTGTGGCGATAGCGCGGCGAACCGAAGAGGCCGCCGACCGTCCAGTTGGACGCGGCCATCAAGACATTGTGCTGCGCCACCATCAGATTTTCGAGAACCGTCATGCCGCCGAACAGCCGGATGTTCTGGAACGTCCGCGCCACCTTGGAATGCCGCGTGATGCGGAAATCGTCCATCCGTTCGAGCAGGAACTCCTGTCCGCCCGGATGACGGTGCACGATCAGGCCTTCGGTCGGCTTGTAGAAACCGGTGATGCAGTTGAACACCGTGGTCTTGCCGGCGCCATTGGGGCCGATCAGCGCGGTGATCTGCTTGCGGCCGGCGTCGAAGGAGAGATCGCCGATGGCGGTCAGTCCGCCGAAGCGCATCGTAAGGTGCTGGACCTTCAGTTCGGGGTCGTGGGACCAGGCAGCCGTCATCAGCCATGCCCCTGCGAAACGAGATCGGCGGACACGGCTTTCTTCTCTTTCAGATAGACGGTGGGATCGCGCCTTGTCACCAGTCCGCGCGGCCTAAAGCGCATCATCAGCACCATGCCGAGGCCGACGCAGAGCATGCGGAACTGGATAGGCTCGACGCCTTCGGGCAGGATCGCCTGGAGGAATCCGAGTTCGCGGAACAGCTCGAACGACCCCATGATCAGGATCGCCGCGAAGACGATACCGAGCTGCGAGCCAAGGCCGCCCAGCACCACGATGGCGAGGATCAAGGCCGACTCGATGTAGACGAAGGACTCGGGCGAGACGAAGCCTTGCCTGGCGGCGAAGAACGATCCCGAGAACCCGCCGAACATGGCGCCGATGGCGAAGGCGGTAAGCTTCGTGCTGGTCGTGTTGATGCCAAGAGCCCGGCAGGCGATCTCGTCTTCGCGCAGCGCTTCCCAGGCGCGCCCGATCGGCAGGCGCCGCAATCGGTTCGTCATTGCGTAGGTAAGCAGCGCCAATCCCAGAATGACGTAATAGAGGAAGAAGAAGAAGTGCAGGCGATTGTACGGAATGCCGAAGAAGTCCGAGAAGCTTCCGGGCTCGTCCGCGAACGGAAGTCCGAAGAAGGTAGCCTTCGGCACGTTGATGCCTTGCGGGCCCTTGGTGAACCAGAACCAGTTGATGAGAACGAGCCGGATGATTTCGCCGAAGGCCAGCGTCACGATGGCGAGATAGTCGCCACGGAGGCGAAGAACCGGAAATCCGAGGATCACGCCCCATAGCGCCGCGAGCAGTCCCGCGAGCGGCAGAACGATATAGAAGGTCCAGGGCACGATGCCTTCGCCAAACCACAGCGGCATATAGACCGTGGTCAGGAGCGCGTAGGTGTAGGCACCCACCGCATAGAAGGCGACGTAGCCGAGATCGAGCAGTCCGGCGAGGCCGACGACGATGTTCAGTCCCCAGGCCAGCATGATATAGGACATGATGTAGATGGCGATGCCAAGCCCGCGCCGCTCCCAGCCCGGAATGAACTGCACGATCCAGGGCAGGAAGATCGCAGCCACCAGCATGGCAGGGCCGATCCACTTTCCGACGGTCTCTCGCCAATCCGTTCGCGTTGCTGACGCCGTTGATGCGCGGCCCGCTTCGGGCGCGCGCTGCCAGACAAAGAGATGAAGCAGCAAGCGGCCAACCACCACGGCGGCGGTAAGGCCGAGGACCAGCGGCAGGCGCGTTTGCAGAAGCAACGTGCCCTGGTTCATCACCGTCCGGTAGAACACGATGGGGATCAGCAGCAGGAGCGTGATGATCGCCGTGCCGATCAGGTCGCGTGCGATTTCCTGCGGCGAGAGGTTGCGGGACTCCGCTTTGAACGCCGTGTCTTTTGCGGTCGCTGCCATGATCAGACCTTTTCCACTTCGGGTCTGCCGAGAAGGCCTTGCGGCATGAAAATCAGGACGATGATCAGGATGGTGAAAGCGGCGACGTCCTTGTACTCGACCGAGAAGTAGGCCGACCACAGAACCTCGACGAGGCCGATCACCATGCCGCCGAGCATGGCGCCCGGTATGGAACCAATTCCACCAAGCACCGCCGCCGTGAACGCCTTGATGCCGGCAAGGAAGCCCACCGAGAAGCCGGTGACGTTGTAATACATGAAGAACATGAGACCGGCGAAGGCGGCCATGACGGCGCCCAGAATGAAGGTGATCGAGATTGTGCGGTCGACATCGATGCCGAGAAGCGATGCCATCTTCTGATCCTGCTCGCAGGCGCGCTGGGCGCGGCCGAGCGGCGTGCGGTTGATGAACAGCGTAAACGCCACCATGAGCGCGATGGTTGAGAGGATGATCAGGATTTGCATGTTCGAGATCGTCACCGTGAACTCGCCGGCCGGCCCACGCGCTGCATGATGTCGTATCGTCCGGTGATCAGCGGCTGGATCGGCTTGGGCCGGCCTTCCTGGGCGATGCGGACGAACTCCTGCAGCACGATCGACATGCCGATGGCCGAGATCAGCGGCGCCAAGCGGAACGAGCCGCGCAAGGGCTTGTAGGCGACGCGCTCCACCGTCCAATTGTAGGTTGCCGCCACAAGCATGGCGGCGAGCATGACGAAGACGAGGGCGATGATGATGACGAACGCCCCCGAGCCGCGCTTAAGCCCATGGCGAGGATCAGGATAAAGGCGACCATCGAGCCGATCATGAACACATCGCCGTGGGCGAAATTGATCATGCCGATGATGCCATAGACCATGGTGTAGCCAATGGCGATCAAACCGTAGATGGAGCCGAGAGTAACGCCGTTAATGAGCTGCTGGAGGAAATACTCCATGCGCCCCCTGTGTTTCGCTTGCGCCGTTATGCGCGCGGCTCATGCAACGGCCGCGCTATACGCGGGTTTAGATAAGGGCTCGCGGGAAAACAGCGG
>JAAURV010000177.1 GCA_012032065.1 Hyphomicrobiales bacterium | reverse complement strand
GTGATGACGATGTCCTGCCCCTTCACGTGTTCGGCCACCAGTGCCGCCTGCTTCGCCTTGTCTTCCGCCGAAAGCTCCTTGGCATAACCGCCGGACGTCGCCGCATCCGCCACATCGGCAAAAACAAATTTGGCGCCAAGGCTTTTCACCTGTTCCTCGGTCGCCTTGCGCACGTCGGTCGCGGAAACGATGGCGCCCAACCGGCGCGCGGTGCGATCGCCTGAAGCCCCGCAACGCCGACACCCATGATGAACACCTTGGCCGGCGGAACCGTGCCGGCCGCCGTCATCATCATCGGAAAGGCGCGGCCGAAATGCGCCGCCGCATCGATCACCGCCTTGTAACCCGCGAGGTTTGCCTGCGAGGACAGAACATCCATCGCCTGCGCGCGCGTGATGCGCGGCATGAGTTCCATGGCGAATGCCGTGACGCCGGACTTGGCAATCGCTTCAAGACCAGACCTGTCGCCGTATGGCTCAAGTCCGGCGGCGAGCACCGCGCCCTTCTTCATCGCCTTCAAGACTTTGTCGGAAGGCCGCCGGACGCCAAGAACGATGTCGGCGTCTTTCACCGCATCCTTGGAAAGCTTCGCGCCCGCGGCCGCGTAGGCTTCATCGACAATAAACGCGCCCGCGCCCGCGCCGGGTTCGACCGCAACTTCGATGCCCTTCTTGACATAGGCCTTGACCGTATCGGGGCTGGCCGCGACGCGCGCCTCGCCCGGCTGGCTTTCACGCGGAACCGCGATTTTCATGGGCGCGTGAGGTCAGGAAACGTTGACGCCGTGATCAGGCCGAAGATCACCAGGAGCGCACCAGACAGGTACCATTTCTTGCCGCCCGCCCGCGCGTCGATCAGAACGGCGATGACGCCAAGAATAAGCCCGACGAACCCGGCGAACACGTTGAGCGTGTGCGCAAAAGCAAATGAGCAAAGCGCTACCAGCGTAAACGCGCAGATCAGGCTCAACGCCACCGAACCGATCAGGAAGCCTTCATAGGTCTCGTTATGGTCCTCTACGCCGCCTCGATGGCCGCTGGAGGAATGAGTGGAATGGTCCGCCATTGTGTAAATCCCCTGAACCCCGCTGGAACGGAGACGTTCTAGCCAACCCACCAAGCCCCCGCAAGCCGCCCCCACCGGCGCGGCGATGAGTCACGCAGTCGGAAACTGACCGCGCGCCCAATCGCTACGGGCGGGCAAAACGCGTGATATGCGAAGTTGGCTATCCACGACTCGGTAGACGACAAGATGGGCTTCGTAGGGTTGAATTCGGACGGGTGGCTTCACCTCGGTTCGCTCACGCGCCATTTCGGGGTGGAGACATAGGAGTTCGAAGAGACTGAGCAGCCCTTCAACGTACGCAAGCGCCGCCTCTTCCCCAAATCTGTCACAGCCGCGAAGATAAATCAGATCGATGTCTCGCTGCGCGAGCCGCGATTTGCGGAGCCGCATCGGTTCAGCGCGGAAGAATTTTGAGCTGTGTCAGAATCTCTTCTCGCGAGTATTCTTCGTACCCGCTAGCTTCTGCCTCATCGACCGCCTTCTGAATGTATGCAAGGAACTCGGCTTTCTCCCGATCATTGCGGATAAGATCGCGAACGTAGTCGCTAGCGTTGCCATAGCGGCCGGTGGAGGTTTGCGTTTCAACCCATTCTTTCATCTTGTCGGGAAGCGAAATGTTCATTGTGGCCATGAGGTCTCTCCTTAACATGTTGCATAGCACGCTTTGGCAAACTTTGCCATAGCAGACAGTCAATGGCGAGATATTTCACTGCCTCGTGACAAGGCGTGTTTTGAGTTTGGGGGCGTAGAGTATTAAAATCATTCAAGTTTCATCTGAACCCCAAGGAGAAATCCCATGCTTCGCCGCACTTTCATAGCCCTTCTCGCCGCCGCTCCAATGGCAGCCGCCGCCCACGCAGCCAAACCTGAAATCTTCACCGGCCCCGTCGAAGGCGTGGGTGCTGCGGGCTACGACGTGGTGAGCTACTTCACCGGCACACCCGCCGAAGGAAAAGCCGAACACGCCACCCAATGGAATGGAGCCACCTGGCGCTTCGCGACAGCCGAAAACCTCGCTGCGTTCCAGGCCTCCCCGGAAAAATACGCTCCCCAATATGGCGGCTACTGCGCCTACGGCGTCTCCCAAGGCTACGCCGTGAAGAGCGAACCCGAGGCTTGGACAGTCGTCGACGGCAAGCTCTATCTCAACTATTCGCTCGACGTCCGCGAGAAGTGGAAAGCCGACATCCCCGGCTACATCGCCACCGCCAACACCAACTGGCCGAAGGTGCTGGAGTAAGCGACATTCGGCTAAGCCGCGACAGCTACTTCTGCGCTATCGAGGATGCGCTGCGCCAACGCAGACTCCGACAGTCCCGTTGCGTCTACGGTTTCGTAGTCGAATAGCGATAAAAGTGAGTTTCGATTCCTGAAGCGGGTCCGATCCGGCAAGACTGCCAACACAACTTTATCCAAGGCCTTGGCAGCCCCGAGTTCAGCAAGAGCCCAATGTCCCGATCCTTCGTGCGGAGGCACAACGAATACGACGATGTCAGATTCGCTCAGCGCCTTTTTGAGGATTGAGAACACTCTTTCGCCAGCTTTGATGTCGTCATCGACAACCCGCGCTCCCGATTTCCTGAGGCTCCGCTTAACGGCTTCAACGAAACCGCGGTCCGCCATGGAGTAGGAGAGGAAGATTTGAGGGTGCCTTTTTCGCAGGGTCACTTGAGAATCCTTTTCGCGATCTGGCGGAGATAGGCATCCATCTCATTTATTTCCACGATGTTCTTACCGCCCAAGAAAGCCTTGCCGCCCTTGTCTCTTTCCAGTTCGGCCAAACTTAGACCATATAACCCGCAATCCTAACGCTCTCGCTGCGCCAATTTCGACCCAAACCCAATTCCGGTCCACGGACCAAGGGGTCAAGAGTGCGATGAGTTCGCGGCACTTTGGCAGTTCGCCAAATATTCGTTCTTCGAAATCGTCGCCCTTTTCTATGTCAAACACGTCCAGAAACGTGCCTGCGCCGAGCGACGCCAGTCGCGCAGCAATCTGTTCGGCAACCCACCGGTCCGTCCAACCATGGGAGACAAATACACGATAGGGAGTTTTCGGCCGTTTCCCCATACCGGAAAACATGCACGATTGAGTTGAATAATCAACCGAATCCTATTCCATCCGCTCCAGCTCGTCGATCATCCCCGAGATCACCGACAGCCCCTTCTGCCAGAACGCCGGATCGGTGGCGTCGAGGCCGAAGGGTTTGAGCAGTTCGGAATGATGCTTGGTGCCGCCGGCTTTCAGCATGGCGAAATACTTGTCCTGAAAACCCGCCGCACTCTCGCGGTAGCGCGCGTAGAGCGAGTTCACCAGGCAGTCGCCGAAAGCATAGGCGTAAACGTAGAACGGCGAGTGGATGAAATGCGGAATGTAGGTCCAATAAGTATCGTAGCCGGGGCCAAACTCGATGCCGTCGCCCAGGCTCTCGCGCTGTACGTCCAGCCAGATCACGCCGATCCGGTCGGGCGTCAGCTCGCCCTCCTTCCGCGCTTCGTGAACCTTGCGCTCGAAAGTGTAGAACGCGATCTGCCGCACCACCGTGTTGATCATGTCCTCGGTCTTTGACGCAAGCAGCGCCTTGCGTTTCTTCGGATCGGTGGCGCCGCGCAGCATCGCCTGAAATGTCAGCATCTCGCCGAAGACGCTCGCGGTCTCCGCCAGAGTGAGCGGTGTTGACGCCATCAACGCCCCCTGCTCCGCCGCCAGCACCTGATGCACGCCATGCCCCAGTTCATGCGCCAGCGTCATCACATCGCGCGGCTTGCCGAGATAGTTGAGCAGCACATAAGGATGCGCCGAGGGAACGGTGGGATGCGCGAAGGCGCCCGGCGCCTTGCCTGGCCTGCTCGGCGCATCGATCCAGCGTTTGTCGAAAAAGTCCTTGGCGATGGACGCCATCTCCGGCGCGAACTCGCCGTATGCCTTGAGAACCGTGGCTTCAGCCTCGCTCCATGGAATCTCCTTCACCTGTTCCTGCGGCAGAGGCGCGTTCCTGTCCCAGTGCATCAGCTTGTCCTTGCCGAGCCACTTCGCCTTCATCCGGTAATAGCGGTGCGACAGATTCGGATAGGCCTCTTGCACCGCGGCCACGAGTGCCGCGACAACCTCGGGCTCGACGCGATTGGCAAGATGCCGCGCATCGGCGATGTCCTTGAAGCCGCGCCAACGGTCGGAGATGTCCTTGTCCTTCGCCAGCGTATTGGTGATGTGCGTGAACAGCCGCAGATTCGCCTGAAATGTTTTGGCCAAAGCTTCCGCGCCCGCCTTGCGCTTGGCTTCATCCCTGTCCACGAGAAAATTGAGCGTGGGCTCGAGCGTCAGTTTCTCGCCATTCACCTCGAAGCGCAGCTCCGCCATGGTCTCGTCGAACAGCCGGTTGAACGCGCCGAAACCGGTCTGCGACTTTTCGAGAAACAGCTCCTCGATCTTGTCGTCGAGTTGGTAGGGCTTCTCCTTCCGCAGGTTCTCGATCCAAGGCCGGTAATGCGCCAGTTCCGGCGTTTTCAGTTTTTTCTGAAGCGCGGCATCGTCGATCCTATTGAGCTCGAGTTCGAAGAACAGAAGCTGCGTCGAGATATCCGTCAGCTTCGCATTCGCATCGCCATAAAATTTTGCACGCTTGGGATCGGTGGTGTCGCCGACATAGTGAAGCTGCGCGAAAGAACCGGCGCGGCCGAGAAGATCGGAAAGACATTCGTATTCCCTGATCGCCTGCGCCAACTCCACCCCCGAGAGCTTACCTAGTGCGCCTTTGTAGGCCGCGGCAAACGCCTTGACCCCTTTCTCGCCCTTTGCCATGTCGGCGGAAAACTCCTTGGAGTCCGGAGCGGGATAAAGATCGGAAAGATTCCATTCGGGCAAAGCGCCAAGCGCGGTCGCAGCGGTCATGTGTCGGTCCTCGTTTGATCCGCCCCATATGGCGAAACCCGCGTGCTCGCGCAACTAGGTCGTAAATATCCTGCAACTTAGAACTCGGTAAACGTTCTACAGAGACGACTGTCTTGCTTCGAAGGTGCGGAGGGCGAGTGAACTCAGATAGCGAAGTATGCTTGATCCCTTCCGCCGTCCTAGATTGGGAATTTGCTATATTGGGGAAGGTCATCCGTGATTGTGAACCACTCTGCTTTTGATCCCACAAAAATGTGCTCGGTCGGGCGGATCGTGGGGATGTCAATGAGCGTCCCAAACGTGACGTGCACATACTTTCCTTCTCGCACAACCGAATACAAGTATGAGCCACATGACGAGCATCTCACATCATGTCCACGGTCGTCGCCAACCTGCATGAGGGATTCTGAACCGGTCACAAGATCGAATTTCTCAATCTCGATTCCTGCAAAGGCTTTGAAGGCAGAACCTGTGGACTTTCGACAATTGGAGCAGTGGCAATAAGATGCGTACGAAAACTCATCTAAGACCGAATAACTGACTTTTCCGCATGTGCACGACCCTTTCAGACGGCGGGCCAATTCGTTTCTGACGAATTCACTCATGGCAGTTCCTGCGCGACTTCCCAGACGTTGCCGGCTGGATCGGCGAAAGCAGCCGTGCGCCGTCCCCATGGCCGATCAGTGGGTCCGTTGAGGAGAGGAACGCCCAGCGCCTTGAGTTGAGAGCACACTGCGTTGGCATCCTTCACCTTGACGGTATACAGTGCGCGCGCTCCTGAAGTGCGATTTCCCACCTGTTCTGGCTCAACCAGCGTTGCTGCATTTTCGATCTTGAGCAAGTTGATCACGATGTTGCCGATGCGTAGAATGGAACATACCGCGTCTCCGAAAATTGCTTCGTGAACGAAAACTTTGCGATAGAATGCATCTGCTGCAGGTAAATCCTCAACGAACAACGTAATGACTTCCAACCCGCTTAAATCAGCAATCATTCGAACTTACTCCACATGAGCTGCACACTTTAACTGAATAGCAAATCGGCCGAAAGGTGATTCAAGCTCCGAAATGAGTTTGCCATGGCCCACGGACGCTACGACCTGGCTGAATTTGAATGGAAGACGATTCAACCGCTGGCGCAAGAAGGGCGTCTGGGACCGGCTGATGGACGCCATCATCGCCGCCCATGAGGCACGTGGCGAGAAAGTGCAGATGATCGACTCGACCTCGGTTCGCGTCCACCAGCAAGCTGCCGCCCCAAAAAAACAGAGTGGAGATTATTGTATCGCGGTTACGACGCTGATTGGATCAGGGAGTTGATCGAGGATCGGGACTGCACGCCTGTCATCCCGCCGAAATCCAACAGGACCGGCGACATTCCGTTCTCAGAGCGCAAGTACAACAAGTACAAGAAGCGAAAACTCGTCGAGCACTGCATCAACAAACTCAAGCAATGCCGCCACATCGCAACACGATATGACCGAAAGGCCTCAGCCTATATGGCCTTCGCAAAAATCGCCGCCGTGCGATTGTGGCTTCGCATTTTTGAGTCTGCGGCCCAGAGCGGCTCCGGCTCAATCGGGTCCAGCGGGTACATATCCGCCCATTGCTTGGTGATTGTCGCGACAGGGCCACGCCGCCTCAAGCTCAAGCCCTTCGGGTTGCGCCCGGCGCGGCCCTGTCGCATGTCCTCCAGTGACGCAATTGACGGATCGATGTGGCGGTTTCAGGC
>JAAURV010000176.1 GCA_012032065.1 Hyphomicrobiales bacterium | reverse complement strand
ATTGGCGATGCCTATGGGGTTGTCGACGAAAAGGTTGGCGGAAAAAGACCTGTCAAGTCGGATCGCGCTGACGGTTCCCAACTTCATGATGGCGCTGTCGCAGCTCTCCGAAACCGATCTCATCTCGACATTGCCGAAGCAAATCGTGGCGCGTTATGCGGAGCGCTTTGGACTCGAGTCGCGTCCCGTGCCTTTTTCCTGGGTGGACGATCCGGTGCGGGTTGTTGCCTCCAAAGCCGCGGCAGCCGACGCCGGCATTGCCTGGATGTTTGACGTCATCAAACGCTGCATGAGCCAAAACAGGAAGGTGATCAAACGGCGCAAGCCGAAACAAACTGAGCCACGTTCAGCTTCGTAGTAAATAAAAGTCGCTGGCCTCCAAGCGCGCGCCAAACCAAATCAGCGCCATCAAAACTGTGGAGCGACAACCATGATGACGATGGAGCGGATGACACCGGCTTCGATAAAAGTTCGCGCGCTTGAACGCGCAATCCTTGGCGGCGCGCCTTCGCTGCCCATTGCCGCCTCTGGTTCGTCCTTGGCAATCCATGAATGGACGATGTCCGGGCCTAGTTATTTGCATACACATGTGTGCGATGATGAAGCTTTTCACGTGCTTGAGGGGACGCTCACATTCCGCTTCGCCGGCGGCGAGGCCAATGCGCACGCAGGCACGACAGTTTTGTTCCCACGGGCGTTGCCCATACCTGCCGCGCCGCGGAAGGAAGCCGCTATCTGATTGTCCTGACGCCCAAGCTCGATCGGCTGATCGCACGACTTCTTGCGATGCCCGTGGACGAGCATGAAGCTAAGCTGCACAGCACTCTTGCCGAATTCGATACCATAATCTCGGAGTAAGTTGCCTGCGAGGCAATGACGAGGACGATCGTTGAGCCGCTACATGTTTGCGATGAACGGCCGCATCGATGACTCGGGCTGCTGCGCGAATTCGCAGTTACCGCTTCAACGCCAAGCCTCAATATGGCGTGGCTTCGGCCAGCGGCAAACCGCCGGCTTCCCATCCGTCGGCCCCTGCCGGATACCACAGGACATTTGCGTAGCCCCACGAAAGCGCGCGCTTTGCGGCGTTCCACGACATCCAGCAATCGGTCATGCAATAGAACACAATCTTGCGCGACAAGTCCCCGCCGGTTTTGCGCTCGAGCGCCGCGAAAATAGGTTTCCATTTCCGTGGTCAGGGCGCCGTAGCCCACATTCGCAAACCAGACGCTGCCGGGAATGTTGTGCCGCGGCTTGTCGCGCCAGATTGTTCCCTCTGGCAAGTCCTTGGGTTTGGGAAGGCGCGGCATCACATCCAGGAACAAGGCTTCCTTCCGTTCCCACAAGCGCTCCGCCTCGTCCGTCGAGATAACGCTGGCTCCTTGCAAGCTCGAGGGAATGGCTGCGCGGTAATTGTCCATCCGGTAGCCAGCGGGCTCGGGAACATTGCCCGCATGCGCCGTGACGGGCACAATGAGCAATGCGATCCCAACACATGCGGTCCACAACGGCTTCATGGCGAGAAAACGATCAGAGCCCTGTTGCTTCCAGCGGAAACTCGTTACGGAACACCGTGCCTTTGGTGTCGGTGGCTTCGATTTCGATATCTCCCGCGGGCTGCAGCAGCGTGTCGAACCGGAAGTTCGGATCTTCCGAAATCGAAATCCCGCCCTCCATGCTGAGGATCGGCCTGCCGCCTTGCGTGATGTTGACCTTGTTGATGAAGTGCGGCGGGATGTAGTAGCGCGTGATCTGATCCATCTGGAAGCCGGAATGGTTGGGATGCCGGACCATCAATTGCAGTTCACGTCTTGGCTGCTTGGCCGCGCCTTGCTCCGGCGGAAATTGCTTCAGCTTCATGATCCCCAGTGTGGCTTTGGCCTCCTTGGGATCGCGCACGGCGGGCGCGGAGCAGCCGCCTGTCGCTTTCACGTAAGTCTCGGACATCAGCAACTCGCCCGACTCGGTTTCGGCGATCGCGCGCACAATGGAATAGTCGTTGATCCGCAGCCGCGTGGAAATCTTGCTCACGCCCGACTCTTCCCCGATTTTGAACACGGCGGCGAGTGGCGAAGGATTGGCATCGACAATCAGCGTCACCGCCACCACCTTGCTCTTGCCAGCGCTCGCGGGAATGACGATGTCGACAGGCACGATCCCCGCGTCTTGCGCGCGCTTCGGCGCGATCACTTGCAATGTGGCGGGATCCGCCATGGCGATTGGTTTGTCGCCGAAGACATCCGGCTTCAGGCTCTTCCAGATGGCTTGCGACTCCTCTTGTGTCGTTTGCGCCGAGGTTTGCGCGGCGACACTCAGCGAAATCATGGCAGCGGCCGCGCGTCGCGGCGGTTTTGAGAGCTTTATGCTTGAGCATGGCAATCTCCTCGAGAGTCGCGGCAAGACTACTCCTTCCCGATAGCGCAAGGCAAATGACGGGACGGTGAACGGGCTCCGCCGCTATTCCCATTCAAGCTCCGCAAAAGCGGTAGTCGCATTGCGGCCGTGGTACTCGTCGAAGAGCGCCCATTTTGCCCGCTCGCTTTGTCCAACTGTGTCCGCGGCTTCGCTTAAGGGCCGGCCCTCCGCGATCGCTTTGCGGAGGTCATCCGCCAAGACCGTCAGATATCCGGTCTGACCGTCCAATGCCTGTGGCCAGCCGGAAACCGGCCCATGGCCCGGAATGACCCGCACGGCCTCGATCGCCGCAAGTTCTTCCGTCTGTTTGAGCCAGCCGACGAGCGATCCATCCAGCGTCGGCACATGGTCCACGAAAACCAGATCGCCCGCGCACAGCGTTTTCGTCTGGAGATCGAGAACCGTGAGATCGTTATCCGTATGCGCCGGTTGCCAGGCCTTGAGCTCCAGCTTCCTTCCACCCAAATCGAGTTCGATCCCCATCCTCGACCAGCTGAGCCGGAACAACGATCTCGACACCGCGCATCGCATCTTCGCCCATCTGCTGGCGGAATCGCGTGAGGTACTGTTCGGCGCGGCCAGCGAGCGCCAGCGGCAACTTGTGATGCCCGATGAGCGTCGCGCCAATATCGCGGAAGACGGCGTTGCCGAAGACGTGATCGGGATGCATGTGCGTGTTAATCAAGTACCGCACGGGCCGATCCGTGACTGCCTTAATCGCATCGAGCAGGAGTTTTGCCTCGCCCACGCTGCCGCCGCTGTCCACAACGGCAACGGAGTCGCCGCCCACAATCACCGCGATGTTGCAGATCGCTCCCGCGTTTGAGGCGGACATCAATTCGTGGACGCCGGAAAAACCGTAGACGCCTTCGGCAACGTTTTTGAGAATCACCGGTGGAGCCGCAACCGCGTTCGTGCAGCTGGCTGCCGCCAGTCCGCCCGCCAAAATCTTAATGGATGTACGGCGGCTCAAGCTCACTGCACTTCTCCGGCATCGATTGGGAACTTCCGTGCGAATTGCGCCTGAAGTTTGTCGAGCACGCGCCCTATCCGCTTCCGTCGAGGCGTTGAAACTTCGAAAATGCCAACAACTCTCGCTGGCCGCGGCGACAGCACGATGATCCGGTCGGAAAGTTTCAAGGCCTCGCGCAGATTGTGGGTCACCATCAGCGCTGTCGTTGGCCGCGCGGACCATAGGGTAACCAACAGTTCGCGCAGCCTGTCCGCGGTTTTCTCGTCCAGCGATGCGAATGGCTCATCCAGCAGCATGACGGAAGGCTCCAGCGCAAAGGCGCGCGCAAGCGCCACGCGCCGGGCAAGGCCAAGCGAGAGTTCCGATGGATAGAGCGAGCCCATGCCGGTCAAACCAAGGACCTCATAGAGATTATCCAAGTTCACGTCTTTCATGACTTTGGGCTGCGCCAGCCGGATGTTCTGATCGACCGTCCTCCACGGAAGCAGCGTGGGCTCCTGGAACACTGCCGCGATGCGTTTCGTTTCCGAATGCGGCACTGAAATCGATCCGGTGTACTCCTTCTCGAGGCCAAGCAGAATCCGCAATGTCGTGGTCTTGCCGCAGCCCGACGGTCCGAACAGCGTCACGAATCCGCCCGGCTTGATTTCGAACGACAAATTCCGGATTGCCGGAATGCGCGTGCCTTCGGCGGACACGAAGGTTTTTCAGATATGCCGGCCTTAAGCGGCAACGCCGCGCCAACGGGTGGAATAGCGTTCAAAGGGCTGCACCAGGATGATTTCGATGGCGAGCATGATCGCGACAAAACACAGCGTGTAAGCCAGGATCGCGGCGACATCGAAGAGTTGGAAATAAAGATAGATCTGGAAACCCACTCCGTTCGACCGCCCAAGAAGTTCGACGACCAGAACGATTTTCCAGATGAGCGCCAGGCCCGATCGCGATGCGGCGGCGAAGTAGGGCTGCAATTGCGGAAGCAGGATGTGCTGCAGCCGGTCACGCCAGCTGAAGCGGTAGACCGAGGAAAGATCGCCGTAGCGCGGGTCCAGAGCGCGCGCGCCTTCGCGCAGCGTGACGATCACATTCGGAATCTTGTTGGCCGCAACGGCGCCGACCGCCGCCGCTTCGTTCAGTCCGAACCAGATATAGGCAAGCACGATGACAACCAGTGCCGGCGTGTTGAGAAACAGCACGATCCACGGATTGAAGAAGGCATCGGACCGCCGGTGCAGCCCGAGGAAGATGCCAATCGCCGATCCGATGCTCATCGCGACGATGAAGGACACGAAGACGCGCGTCAGCGTCGTGGATAAGTGGAATGCAAGCTCGCCTGTCGCGAAGTCGCGCAGCATCACGCTCCAGACGTCGGATGGCGGCGGCAGAGCGCGGCTCGGCCAAACCGTTGCAATCACCGACCACAAGACAAGGAGCACCAGCAATGACGCCAACAGTGTCAACGAACGCTGCATTGCGTCCTTGAAACAAGCGGCCAGCCCCGGACGCTGGGTTATGAAGGCCGGAGGAAGTTCAGCCTCTGTGCCAGCCACGTCAAGACTTCAGTCCGGACCAGAAGGTGCCCGGAGCCATCTGCTTCGCCGGCCCCACGAGCTTTTCGCCGCCGATTTCGGCGAGGATCGCGTAGAGCTTTGCGGCATCGGCCTCGTCGTCCGCAACCGGGCGCGAGGGGATGCCGCTCCGGTAGCGGTCGCGCAGCGTTTCAAGCTGCTTGCCCTCGGCCTTGATGACCGGAGACAGCCTGGCCCATTCCTCATTGGACCTTCCGAGGGATCGCTTTGGCGGCTCTGCTGGTCTCGACAAAACCCTTGGCCGGCGCCGGTTCTCGTTGGCCCACTTTTCATGGAACACATAACCAAGGGCTGCGACCGGGCCGGATGCGCCCAACGCAATCGCGGCCTCTTCGGCGCCGACGACCCGCCGGAAACCATCCGCCTCCAGCCGCGCGCAGAAATGCCAGAAACTCAACACGGCATCGAGTTCGCCCATCCTCGCCTTCTCGGAAAGAAGCGGCGCGCGCCGAAAACCACGTCATTCTCCGCCGCGAGATCCAGCGCGTGGCCGCGCTTGGCCAAGGCCTGGATCAGCAGCCAGCTCTTGTCCAGCGGCCCTCCCGCAACGCCGATCTTCTTGGCCCTAAGATCGGGCAGCGTTATGATTGGGGAGTCTCCCTTCACCATCATCGCACCGACGGACGTCGAGTAAGGGACAAGCGTCGAGGTCGCCGCCTTGCGCGCGCTCGCGCGAGACCCACAGCCAGTCGGACACGATCACGTCGAGCTCGCCGGCGAGCAAGGCCACATTAGTTGCATCCTCGCCGGCGAAAAAGCTGACGTCCAGTTCAATCCCCTGTGCTTCATCCAACTTGTGATGCTTGATCGTATTGAGTTCCCAGTTCACCGTGCCGAACTTCAGCACCCCGACACGCACTTTGGGATTTGCCGCGAGCACGCGCGGAGGAAACGCGGCTGCAAGGCCTAACGCCAGCGCCGTTCGCCTCGAAACAATCAAAGCGTTTTCCCTTCGCCGGGAAAGACGCAGCGCCATCTGACAACATTGAATTGCGGGTGCTCGCCCGACCATCTCGCAACTTCCATGGGCGCGAGGAACATGCATTGATGCAAGTCCCCGCGGCTTTCGAAGGTGAGTGTCTCTTCCCGGCATTGCTCCGCCTGGCCGGAAAGGCATATGGTCAGGATCAAGTTGACCAGCACCTGTCGTTCCTTTCCAGTTATTTCGCGCCGCCTGGCGCAAACGCTACGCCCGCCCGCCGCGGAGTGTCAACATCGCGGAAAGTCCGGTATGCGCGTTGCATACGCAGTCCGTCGGGTGCAAGATCATGGCGATGGATTTCGACGACATGCACGCCGGCAAGAACATTTTGGCCGCGGCTTTGCTCGTTGCCGGACTCATGACCGGTGATGCGGCAGCCCAGTCGATCAACGATTTCCCGACAGCGGCGCGAGCCGACTATGTCTATGGCTGCATGAAAGTGAATGGAGAAACCCGCGAGGCCTTGGAAAAGTGCTCCTGCTCGATCGACGTCATCGCCTCGCTGATCACCTACGAACAATACGAGGCAGCCGCGGCCTTCATGAGCGTGGGCCAAGTGCCAGGGGAGCGCGGCGCCGTCTTCCGTCAGAGCGAGCCTGCAAAATTGGCGACATCGGGACTCCAGCGCGCCGGGCGGAGGCGGAGGTGCGGTGTTCGTAGCGCATAACGCGCTCAAGTGGAATCACTTGAGCGTTCAGTTATGCGCCAGATTCAAATTGCTAGAGCAACTTACCGGCGGTCGAATGACCTGCCGGTTGCTCTAGG